>JAZNNJ010000022.1:0-83830 GCA_045580225.1 Gammaproteobacteria bacterium
CGAAGATATGTATCAAACTCAAGATAATTTATGGAACTTTTTGTTTTTTACCGGGTATTTAAAACAGATAGGTTCTAGAATGGAAGATAGAAATATTTTGGTCAATTTAGCAATACCTAATGAAGAAGTTGCCTATGTTTATGAAAATATGATCTTAAATTGGTTTGAAGCAAGATTAAAAAACGCAAAATTAACCAAATTACATCAAGCTATTTTATCCGGAGATTGTGAGATTATCACGGAAGAAATTAATAAATATTTATCAGAGACGATTAGTTTTTATGATCAAGGGGAGTCTTTTTATCAAGGCTTTATGTTAGGGTTATTAAAATCGATGGAGAATACTTTAGTGATGTCCAATCGTGAATCAGGAAATGGACGTTACGATATCGTGATAAAAATACCGAGTGTGAAAACTTATGATCAAGCAATTATATTGGAATTAAAAGTGGCCAAAAGCCTGAGGGAATTAGAAGAGATTAGTCAGAAAGCCCTGCAGCAAATAAAGGAAAGAGAATACGCTAAAAATCTTTACGATGAAGGTTATGAAGTGATTGGCAGTTATGGAATTGCTTTTTTTAGAAAAAAAAGCTGGGTTGCTAAATTTTGTGGAAGACTTGATAAAATTGTATAGTTTAACTAAACTTGCTGCGTAAATGTTGGGTAAATATGGGTTTGATTTATGGAGTTAAATTTTGATTTTAAAAAAATAGAGACTGAACAACAACTTATTTGGAATAAGAATTTATTAGTGCAAGATACGGATTTTGTTTCTAAAGGTAAGCCAGAATTTTTTTGTGTAGCTATGTTTCCTTATCCTAGCGGTAATTTACACATGGGGCATGTAAGAAATTATACAATTACAGATGCTATTGTTCGTTATCGAAAAATGCAAGGTTTTAATGTTGTACAGCCTTTTGGTTGGGATGCCTTTGGTTTACCTGCAGAAAATGCCGCTTTAAAAAATCATTCATCTCCTGCAGATTGGACTTATAATAATATAAAAAATATGAAAACGATGCTCAATCGTTTAGGATTTAGTATCGATTGGGATAGAGAGGTAACAACTTGTGACCCAGAATATTATCGTTTTGAACAAGAGTTTTTTTTGAAAATGTTTGATAAAGGGCTTGCTTATAAACGTAAAGCTTTTGTGAACTGGGATCCTGTAGATCAAACGGTATTAGCTAATGAACAGGTAATTGATGGTAAAGGGTGGCGTTCTGGTGCTTTAGTGGAACGCCGTGAAATTGAACAATGGTTTTTAAAAATTACTGATTATGCGGAGGAATTGTTAAACGATTTAGATACCTTAAAAGATTGGCCACCTCAGGTTATTGCTATGCAGCGTAATTGGATTGGAAAATCTAAAGGTGTAGAGATTAAATTCAAGGTAGTAAATACAGATGAGGTGGTAACTGTTTTTACAACCAGACCGGATACAATTTTTGGTGTTTCTTATTTAGCTTTAGCTCCAGAACATCCTTTAGTTAAACAATTATTAAAACAAGCTGAAAGTTGTGAATTATCAGCATTTATAGAACAATGTAAGCGTGGGAGTGTTGCTGAAAAAGATTTGGCTACAGTAGAAAAACTTGGTTATAACACCGGGCTTAAAGCTATTAATCCTTTAAATGGAGAGTATATACCGATTTGGATAGCAAATTTTGTCTTAATGTCTTACGGAACTGGGGCGATTATGTCAGTTCCAGCTCATGATGAAAGGGATTTTTCATTTGCTAAAAAATATAATCTTCCGGTTAAGGTAGTTATTAGTGATAGAGTAGATTTTTTAGAGGAAAATTTGCAACAAGCTTATGTAGATAAAGGTTTTTTATTTAATTCTGGAGTTTACAATGGGTTATCATCGGATGTTGCTTTTGAAAAAATAGCTAGAGATTTAGAGAGTAAAAATTTGGGTAAGATTAAAGTCAACTATCGTTTACGAGATTGGGGGGTATCTAGACAACGTTATTGGGGTACACCTATTCCAATTATAAATTGTCCTAAATGTGGTTTAGTTAAAGCTAATGATCTGCCAGTAAGGTTACCGCACGTTCATCTTAAAACTGTTAGTTCTCCATTGAAAGATTTACCTGAATTTTATCAAGTTAATTGTCCTAAATGCGGAAGTTCTGCTCATCGGGAAATTGATACATTTGATACTTTTCTGGAGTCTTCTTGGTATTTGGTTAAGTATGCTTCTCCTAGTTTACAAAAAAATGAAATTAGTAAATGGTTACCTGTAGATGTATATGTGGGTGGTATAGAGCATGCTATTTTACATCTTTTATATTCTAGATTTATTTTTAAGGTGTTGAGGGATTTAGGTTATTTGGAAGGTAATGAGCCTATTAAAAAGTTGATTACTCAAGGGATGGTTTTAAAAGATGGGTTTAAAATGTCTAAATCTAAGGGTAATGTTGTAGATCCTCGCGAAATTATTGATAAATATGGAGCGGATACGGTGCGTTTGTTTATGTTATTTATGTCTCCAGTTGAACAGTCTTTAGAGTGGTCTCATACAGGGGTAGAAGGAGCGTATCGTTTTATTAAACGGTTGTATAATTTTATTTTTACTAAAAGAGAATTTTTAGAAAATTTCGAAGCTACAGATAATATAAAAACAAGTAATTATTTTGCCAATATCGAGAAGATTCTCGCAGATATTAATCGAGATATGGAAGTTTATCATTTAAATACAGTGATTTCTGGAGCTATGAAGTTATTTAATACGTTAAATGATTGTGATGATGAGATTTTGGGTTATGGAGTAGGTGTTTTATTAAGAGTTTTAATGCCTATTATTCCGCACACTACTCAGTACTTGTGGAGATTTTTAGGTTGGAAAGATAATTTTAGTTGGCCTGTAGTTGATCAAAAAGTTTTAGATAGCCAAAAGAAGAATTTAGTTATCCAAATTAATGGTAAGTTACGAGACGTAATTCAAGTAGATCCTGATCTTACTAAGGAGCAAATCGAAGAACTGGTATTTAGACAACCTAAAATTATCAAATTTCTCGATAGTCGGATGCCTAGTAGAATAATTGTTACACCAAAGTTAGTTAATATAGTAGTGGTATGATAGATAAGGTAAAATATTTAATTTTATGTTGTTTTTTTATGATAATGGGGTGTGGTTTTAAGCCTGCTGAAATTGTAAGGCCATACTTTAAAACTTGCCAATTAATATGTTCTGATGAATTCGGTGAGTTTGCGTTGCAGTTTAAGCGGCGATTAATTCAGTCTAGTGTAATTATATCTCCTAATGCATCTCTAGTTATTAAAATTAATACTAAATTTAAATCTAATACTTATAATAATGAATCTAGTGTTTTAGCCCGTTTATGGAATACTTGTTACGAAGCAGAAGTTATTTTGCAGAAAAATGAGCTTAAAAAGCAGTTACCTTTATTTAAAGTGGAGCGTAGTTTTTATTTGCAACCTAATGAATTATTTGAAGGTTCTGAGCAATTAAGTATAGTTAAGCAGGAAATGGCTGAACAGTTGGCAGAACAAATTTGGAAAGCGATTATCGTTCCTTTTCATGATAATTAAATTTAACCAAGTTAATGATAATTTGAATCATAATCTGTATTTTTTGTACGGTAGTGATTTGTTAGCTCAAGGAGTTTTTAAAAAAATTATTCATTCTTATTCGAAGTCGGTAATTGAAACATTTTATTTGGATTCCAATTTTAATTGGGACGGGTTTCAGAAACGATTTTTGCCGAGTATAGATGATGAGTGTAGATTAATTAAGTGGTATTGGTTAGAGGAACCCAAAAGTAGTCTAGAAAGGATATTGTGTAATTTCTTGTCTAGTTTTAGTAAAAAACATAGTTTAGTTATTTTTTATGAAAAAAAAGATAAAAAATATCGTTCTAAAAAATGGTGGTCAGCGATAGATAATAACGGAATTATTATTGATTTATGGCCATTGAGGAATACGAATGAAGTTTGGGGTTGGATTAAGGAAACAAGTACCATACCTTTTTCTAAATATGATTTACAAATAATTACCGATTATTTAGGTAATGACTTGTTTTCTATATCACAGATTTTAAAGCAATTGCCTTTAGTATCGGAGCATTTTAATTTAGAACTAGTAATCAAACAATTTTTGGGTTATCGAAAATATGATTTACATGATTTATTAAATGCGATATGGGAAAATAAACCGCAACAAGTTATAGCTATTTATCAAAATTTATGTAGTGTGAACAATTTATCTTTGGTTCTATGGGGGTTAGCTAATGATTTTCGATTAATTTGGAATATCAAAAATAAATTAATTTCTATTAATTCGTCCAAAATACAGTTTTTTAGACAAAAAGCATTGCAAACAGGTTGTAATCGAGTTAACCTGTCAAAAATAAAGAAGTGGTGGACAGATTTATTGGATTTTGAACAAGAATTTAAAAAAGGAAATGATTTGAATTTGTTACCATTATTATTGGAAATAACTACAGATGGGTAATATGCAACAAGATGAATCTAGATCTAATAGTACAGTCGATTTTTTGCGAACGGCTAAGCAGGTTTTTGAAATTGAGTTGTTTTCCGGTTCTTGTGTGATGAATCGTTTAGATCATAGTTTTGAAGAAGCTTGCAATTTGATTTTGCAAAATAGTGGTAATATTATTTTTATGGGAGTAGGTAAGTCAGGGTATATCGCTAAGAAAATTGCTGCTACTTTTATTAGTACGGGTACTTCTGCTTTTTTTATTCATCCGACTGAAGCTTCTCATGGAGATATTGGGTTAATTTCCAGAAAAGATTTAGTTATTGCTTTTTCATATTCTGGGAATACTCCAGAATTGTTGAGTATTATACCAACAATTAGGTTATTGGAAGTGCCAATTATTGCAGTTACGGGTAACGTAAATTCATCTTTGGCTAAGATTGCAAGGGTAGTGTTAGATATTCATGTTGATAGGGAGGCTGATCCTTGTGGTTTGGCTCCTACTGCTAGTACTACAGTTAGCCTAATGTTAGGGGATGCATTGGCGATGGCAGTTTCTAAAGCAAAGAAATTTACTCGTGAAGATTTTGCGCGTTCTCATCCAGGGGGAATTTTAGGAAGGCGCTTGAATAATAAAGTAGCTGATTTGATGAAGATTGGATCAGAAATTCCGGTAGTTAAAGATACGATATCTATCTTAGATGCAATTATTGAAATGTCTAAAAAACGTTTAGGCATGGTAGTAATTAAAGATGATTTTGGTAGTGTAGTTGGTATTTTTACAGATGGAGATATTCGCAGAGCAGTTGAACGGGGTGTTTCTTTAGAGCAACCAATTAATTTAGTAATGTCTCTACATGCGAAAACTATTTTACCTTCGGTTTTAGCTTATGATGCACTTAAAATTATGCAGGAAGCTAAAATTACTTCTCTAATTGTTGTAAATTTGCAAGGGGAATTGGTAGGAATTGTTCATATTCATGATTTATTGAGATTAGGGTTAGTGTAAAATGAACAAAATAGATTTAATGTGGAATGAAATTAAATTATTAATATTAGATGTAGATGGTGTTTTAACTGATGGTAGGTTATACTATGGAAATGATGGTGAAACTTTAAAGGTTTTTCATGTAAGGGATGGGCAAGGAATCGTTAATCTTTTAGCTAATAATGTTAATGTTGCAGTAATTTCTGGTAAAGGTGGTAGTTTTTGCGAAAAACGTTTGCGAGAATTAGGCATCGTTAATATTTATTTGAATGTTAAAGATAAGATTGCTGCTTATGAGGATTTAAAAAGTAAGTTAAAAATTCATGAAAAAAATACTGCATATATTGGAGATGATATAGGGGATATTTTGCTTTTGAAAAGGGTAAAGTTTGGAATAACTGTTTCTGATGCTCACATAAGTGCTAAAAATATTGCTTCTTATATTACTAACCTTCCTGGTGGTAATGGCGCAGTGCGAGAGATTGCTGATTTGATTTTAAATGCACAGAGTAATTAATAATTGGTCTTGGTTTGTTTTATTAATAATTATTATTCTTGGAGGTAATAAGTTATTATATTTTTTACAGACAGAAGTTAATTACCGTAATAGTGTGGAATTTGAACAGAGTTGGGAGTTGAATGGAGTTTGTTATACCAAGTTTGGGTTAAATGGAAAAGTTGTTGAGAAGTTTTGGGCGAAAGATCTAGTACGGAATAATCATGGATTATATCATTTTAGTGTTCCTAGATTTGAAATGATAGATCAGAATGGTAATGTGTGGGTAGTTACAGCTAAATTCGGTGAGAAATCTAAAGAAAATATTATATTTAACCAATCAGTTAAAATTTATCCAAAAGATAATTGGTTAGGTTTTGTTGGTTATTTGTCTGGTGAAAAATTGGATTATCGAGTTGATAGTAAACATTATTCTATTTGTCCTTTTACTTTGACTTTTCAAGATAAGGATAATTTTATGTGGTATATTATAGCTGAACGGGCAAATGGGGATAATTTAGCCGAATTATTACTAGATAATAAAGTTAAAATTCGTTGTTCTAAAAAAGATCTTAATGTTGATGCTGATCAATTGAAGTTGAATTTAATTAAAAAATTAGCTTTTACCAATTTGCCTTTGTATATAAAGGAAAAAGAAACTGAAATTAATGCGGTAGGTGGAAAATTTTGGTTAACAAGTGGAGTTTTAGAATTATTATCCAGAATAAAGATTTATTATGATTTTGCCGAATGATATTTCGAAATATGCTCCAATAGGGGTGTTTGACAGTGGTTTAGGTGGATTAACTATTGTTGAAGCATTACAACGAGAAATGCCTAGTGAAAATATTATTTATTACGGTGATAATTTGCATTTACCATACGGTGGTCAGACTAAAGATAATTTACTTAGATTTATAAGGAAGATATTGTTATTTTTAAAAAATAAGCGAGTTAAGTTAATTTTTATTGCATGCAATTCTGCAACTTCAGCTATATACCCCTTTTTTAAAAATAAGGATAGTTTCTTTATTTTAAACGTAATTGATCCTTTTGTTAATCAATTATCTGAATTAGCAGCTCGTAATTCTTGGTTTAATATTGGTTTGATAGGTACTGAATTTACTATTAAAAGTGGTATTTTTAGTAGCTTATTAGGTAGTGATAATTTGTTGGTGCATAGTTTAGCTACTCCTAAATTAGTTCCATTGATTGAAAATTTTGATGACTCTACTTTGGTGCTTAATGATTACCTTGTCCATTTGCCTAAAATTGACGTTTTAGCGTTGGGGTGTACACATTATCCATGGATTAAAAAAAATTTTGAAAACTTTTATCAGAATAAAATTCCAATTTTAGATGCTACTAATGCATCGATAAAGCAAATAAAAAATGTTTTAAGTGAAAATAATTTACTTAATTATTCTAATTGTTTGGGGAAAGTAGAATTTTATTGGAGCAAATTAACTTTTCGAATTAAGAATTTTGTGGATAAGCTACCTATTAATACAAAATTGCTAGTAGAGAAAGTATTGTGAAAATTTAAGTCGCGAGTAATATTTTTTATAAAGATAACAAAGTAATGAAACCAGCTAAAGCTAGATAAGGTCCGAAAGCAAATCTTTGTTGGAAGTTTTTTTCTCGTTTGTATACCATAATTACCGTGTTAGTTAACAAGGCAACTAAAGAGCTAATGAGTAAAATATTTGGTAAAGCTTGCCATCCGAACCAAGCACCAAAAGCGGCTACTAATTTACAATCTCCATAACCTAATCCTTCTGTTTTTTTTATTATTTTAAATAATTGGGCAATTATCCATAGAGACATATATCCCCAAAAAGCTCCTAGAACAGCGTCGGATAACAAAGTAAAATTTTGATGTAAATTAAAGATTAGCCCTAACCATAATAAACTTAATGTTAGTTCATCTGGTAGTATTTGTTTTTGCAAGTCTATAAATATTAAAGCAATTAAAATCCAACTAAAAATTAATGAAAAAGCTAAATTTTGTAGGTTATTGCTAAAATGAATACCTGCCAATATACTAATAACACTAGTTAAGCATTCGACTAAAGGGTATTGGATGGAAATCCTAGTTTCACAGAAAGCACATTTTCCTTTTAGTATTAAGTAACTAATTATAGGGATATTATGCCACCATTTTAAAGAATGATGGCAAATTGGGCAAAAAGAAGCTGGCCAGGCTAGATTAAAAGTATCTTGTTGAACGGCTTTTTGGCCCATAGTTTCTTCATAAACCTCTAAATAATACCGATTAATCATAATTGGTATACGATAAATTATTACATTTATAAAACTACCGAACAGTAAACCTAATATTCCTAAAAATATTAATTGCATATTTTACCTTTTACGTTATATCTAGTTGAAAAATCGGTAAATAAATACCTATCGCTAAAATGCCGACTAAAACACTAATAAATAACATTATGCCAGGTTCTAACCAAACATTCAAATTTTTGATCCAAGAATCGATTTTTTGCTGATAATAATTAACCAAATAAGTAAAATTTTCTGGTAAATTACCAGTATTTTCTCCTATTTTAGTCATTTGAATAAAAAAAGGGTCTAATTGTTTAGTCATATTTAAAGCTTCGCTTAATAATACACCATTTTGTAAACTTAGAATAATTTGCTTGCTGGTTGGGAAGATTGGAGTTAGCAATCGGAAAGTTGATAGTATATCCAAACCACTTTGTAAACTTAGAGTTAGAATTTTTGCCAGATTCATTTGGTAATATAATTTGTAGATAGTTTTCAAAATTGGTAATTTGATTATTTTTTTACGATTAAAATAAATAATTATAACTGTAAAAATTATACTTATAATTAGCCATTTTTTTATAAAAATACTCCATTTAAAAATTAGTTTTGTGATCAATGGCAGAGATTTATTTTCCAATAAATCATAGAATTGTGGTAAGATTATCAAACAAAAAAAGATTTGAATAATTATTGATAAAGATAGTAAAAAGATCGGGTATATCATGCTTTTTATTATCTTCTTTTTAGTTTGATGTAGCGTATCTAAATAATTGCTTAAATACTGTGTAGTGTCTACTAATTTTCCAGTATTTTCTCCGGTTTTAATTAACTGTCTAGTTAAAAAATTGAATAAGGTTGGATACAGTAACAAGCATTGATTAAAATTTTGGCCTTGTTTAAGCGATTTTAAGATATCGGTGATAAAGTACCAAGCGGGTTGTTGCTGATTTAATAAAATTAAAGCATCTATTAGTCCCAGATTTTTTTGTAGAAGTTGGTTTAACATCTGCCAAAAAATGATAATATTTTTTCTGGGAATGGATTTTAATTTAGTAATTTTTAAAAGCAAAATTTTGTTTCTTGTGAGATAGGATGTTAGTTGTTTTCGAGAAAAATAAGTAAAGCCAGATATTATCTGGTAATGTTCATTAAGTCCTTCCCATTGGTATTTCTTCTTTAAAATTCTTTTTAATTTTCGCAAATATACTTTGTAATTATGGTGTTTCATAGTATCCTAGAACTCTGTTTATTTCAGATAAATCGGTTAATCCTAGATTGACTTGCTGTTTAGCTAAATAAGGTAAACTAAAAAATTTTTTAGTTTGTTGGTAAGATTTAATTTTTTGAATATTAGGTTTTTTCAAAATTAACTTGCTAAAATCTTCTTCTATTTTGAATAATTCTGCCACAGCAAATCTTCCATAGTATCCTTGGTTACAATATTGGCAATTATCATTATTTTTATGACAAAAAGGGCAGATTTTTCTAAATAAACGTTGGGCAATTATTATTTTTAAGGTATCGGCTAAATTAATAGCTGGAACTTTTAAATCTAGTAATCTCATAATAGCATTAGCACTGAAAGCATTATGTAGTGTAGCTAGAACTAAGTGACCTGTATAAGCAGCTTGTACAGCAATTTGTGCAGTTATTGTATCTCTAATTTCACCAAGCATAATTACATCAGGGTCTTGTCGTAAAATACTTTTTAAAATGGTGGGGAAATCAATTCCAATAGCTGGATTAATATTGATTTGATTAATGCCGTTAATATTTAGTTCTACAGGATCTTCTATGGTAACAATATTTAAATTTTCTTGATTTAGATAGTTTAGCAATGCATATAGTGATGTTGATTTTCCACTACCTGTTGGTCCAGAGAAAATAATTAATCCAGGGGAAGTTACTGTTTTTTGTAGAATATTTAAGTTTTCAGGAGATAAACCTATTTGGTCTAAATTTAAATTATTAAGTTGGTTTTTTAATAATCTTATTACAATTTTTTCACCAAAAACGGTTGGGCAAGTGCCTACGCGGCAGTCAAAATTGGTATTTTGGGAGGTAAATTTAAATTTACCATCTTGAGGAATTCTTTTTTCAGTAATGTCTAGGTTAGATAATACCTTGATTTTGGTAATTAATTGTTGCCATATTTCCGAATAGTTTTGTTGAAGAATTATTTTTAAAATGCCGTCAACACGAATACGTACCCTGAAATAATTTTGATAAATTTCAAAATGCAAATCAGAAGCTTTATGATCGATGGCTGAATTTAATAATTTATCTAGCATTTAATAGATGTATCCTTTTTCTAAAGCTCCGCCACTTTTTATCCATTGGATTTGATCTAATGAATTAATTTGCGGAGTTAAAATGTAAGTATCAGTATTTTGTATTCCTCGATAATTGTTAGGTGTTACGGTGATAATTCCTTTTTGAACATTAATTGTATTAATTAAAGATTGGTTGTTTTGATAGCGGTTAGGAATACCATTTTCTCCGGCATTGCAATAATCAAAATTACCAAAGTTTTGGTAACATTCTTCAATGCCTAACTGATATATTAGAGTGCTTTGTAAAATTTCCTGATAGTGTGCTTTTCTTATGTAGCGCCGGTATGACGGAACCGCTAATGATGATATTATACTAATGATGACCATTGTAATTAGTAGTTCTAGAAGTGAAAAGCCTTTGTTCATGAATACACCTTAATCGATTTACCGTATAAAATTTATCAGATTGAAAAAAATATATAATTCGGAATTAGTACTAAGGAAAATTTTTGGTAGAATATTTGTAGTTAAAGTTGCTTTAAATCAAGATTAGTCTTAGCGTGTGTTAGGTTGAATTGCCTAAGATTAACGTGCTTTTGGGTAATCAATAATTGCTAATAGTATAACGGGTAACATTTTGTTTTTTATTATGAAAAATATTTATGCAGGTGGTAAATGTCTATATTTATACTTAATTGAAACTATGAATTTTATTGCTTGCTAAAAAATTGAAAGTAGGGTATAAACAAAAAAGCTTATTCTCGGTAGAAATAAGTAGTACGCACACTTTTTAACGAAAAAGCTGGGTGCCTTATTAAATTAGGTTAGCTTTTGGGAAAGGTGGAGGATAATAACCCATTGGAGTTTGTATATGACAGAAAAATTAACGATTAAAGAATTATTGAAGGCAGGAGTACATTTTGGGCATCACGCACGTTACTGGGATCCTAAAATGTCGCAGTATATTTATGCAGTTCGTGATAAGGTACATATTATCGATTTAGATAAGACTTTAGTTAATTTTCAAGAAGCGATTAATTTTGTGAGTGGTGTTGTAGCTCGTCGTGGTAAGATTTTGTTTGTAGGTACTAAGATTCAAATAAGAGATTTGGTTCGTACTGAAGCGGAACGTTGTGGTATGCCTTATGTAGATTTTCGCTGGTTAGGAGGGATGCTTACTAATTACAAGACAGTTCGTCATTCATTGAAAACTTTAAAGGAATTAGAAGAAATTAGAGATGGTGAACTTTTTAAAAAAATGACTAAAAAAGAAACTTTGAATTTAGTTAGGGAAATTTCTCGTTTAGAGAAAAGTTTAGGCGGTATTCGTAGTATGGTTGGAGTTCCTGATGCAATTTTTGTAATTGATGTGGGGTATGAAAAGATTGCAGTTAGCGAAGCAAACAAGTTGAAGATTCCAGTAGTGGGAATTGTGGATACGAATAATTCTCCTGATGGTGTGGATTATGTAATTCCAGGTAATGATGATTCTCGTCGTGCGATGGAGCTGTATCTTAGAAAGATTACAGATGCGATTTTAGATGCTCAAGCTTTGTTGCCTAAAGAAGAAGAAAATAAGGAGGACAAAGGGATTAAAAAATTAGTTCCTACAGGTAAAAAACGAGTATTTAAGAAGGAGCGTAGCGCTGGTAAGGTAGTTAAAGTGAGTAAGGTTAAGGAACCGGAAAAAGGAAACTTAGACAGTAATGAAGGAATAAGCGATGATAAAACTGTTGTTGAGGAAGAGGTTGGTGGTAAAACTGGTAAGGTTGTAAAAGAAGTTAAAAAGACTAAAGTAACCAAGAAGGTGGTTTCTGAAAATACTGCCGAAGAAAGTGTTTAAGGGATGATGGTTCGTATATTCTAGAGTTTAATGAGGTAAGTTATGATTATTACAGCGGCAATGGTGAAGCAGCTTCGTGAGCAGACGGGTATTGGAATTATGGAATGTAAAAAAGCTTTAGAGGCAGCTGATGGTGATTTAGAGAAGGCTATTGAAAATTTAAGAAAAGCTGGTAAAGCTAAGGTAGCAAAAAAAAGTGGACGTGTCGCAGCAGAAGGGAGGATTGTTTTGGCTTACAAAGGTATGGAAGGAGTCTTATTGGAAGTTAATTGCGAAACTGATTTTGCTTCTAAGGATAGTGAATTTATTAGTTTTTGCGATAATTTAGGAAAGGTTGCTATACGTGAGCAGATTAAAACATTAGAGGAATTAAAAAGCTTTAAAATGGATAATGTTTCTGTTATTGAACAGCAGGAGTCTTTGGTCGCTAAAATTGGTGAGAATATTCAGATTAGGCGTTTTGTAAGACTAGATGGTGGTTTTGTTTTTGGATATTTGCATGCTGGTCGTATAGGTGCTTTGGTAGTTTTAGACAAAGATGATTTTGAATTAGGTAAGGATTTGGCAATGCATATTGCTGCGGCGAAGCCTTTAGTTGTTTATCGTAAAGATTTACCGATCGACTTGTTAAACAAAGAAAAGGAGATTTATCTAGCTCAAATGGCTAATTTCGATAAACCTGAGAATGTTAAAACAAAAATTATAGAAGGGAAATTGAATAAATTTATGGATGAAATTTCTTTAGAAGGGCAAGCCTTTATTAAGGATCCAAATTGTAAGGTAGGGGATTTATTAATTAATAAGGGGGCTAAAGTTTTGCAGATGGTTCGTTTTGAAATAGGTGAGGGTATCATCAAAGAAAACGTTGATTTTGCAAAGGAAGTAGAAGCTCAAGTAGTTGAAGCTAAGAGAAATTAATGAATTATAGGCGAATCATATTGAAAGTGAGTGGTGAGGCTTTATTTGATGAGGCTACTTGCTACGCTTTTAGTTTATCTAAAGCAGAAAATTTGGTTTGTGAAATTAAAAAGGTAGTTTCGAAGTATCAGTTAGCAATTGTTGTTGGGGCTGGTAATTTTTTTCGAGGTGAGTTTTTTAGTAAAAATAGTGGGATTTCTAGAGTAGCAGGAGATCAGTTAGGTATGATGTCTACAATGTTAAACGGAATTTTCTTACGTGAAATTTTTGCTAAACATGGTTTAAGAGTTAAATTAGTATCGGCTTTATCGGTAGAAGGAGTAATTGAACGTTATTTACCAGATAGAGTAAGTGAATATTTGGATAGTGGTTATTTAGTAATTATGACAGGTGGTACTGGTAATCCGATGGTCACTACTGATACAGCTTTGTGTTTGCGTGGAGTAGAATTAAAAGCTGATTTAGTATTGAAAGCAACTCATAAGGTGGATGGAGTGTATTCTGCTGATCCGACGATGAATGATGGAGCTGAACTATATCATCAATTGAGCTATGATTTTGTTTTAAGTAAGAATTTAAAAATTATGGATCGTACTGCTTTTTTGATTGGCAAGGAGCAACGTTTGACTCTAGGGATTTATAATTTTAACAAACCTGGAGCTTTAGAAAATATTTTAGAGGGTAAAGTAGAGGGTACTATTATTCGTTGAGAGGGGGGTTATGTTAGAGAGTTGTAAGCAGTTAGCAGAATTAAATATGAAAAAAGCAGTGGATGCTTGCGAACATGAATTGTCGAAAATTCGTACTGGTAGGGCACACCCTGGTATATTGGAAGGGATTAGAGTTGATTATTATGGTAGTGAAACTCCTTTAAAAAATATTGCTAACTTAGGGGTTAGTGATGCACGTACTTTAACCATTACTCCATGGGATAGGAGTATTGTGAAGACAATTGAAAAAGCGATTATTATGGCTGGTCTAGGATTAAATCCGATAAATGAAGGTGATTTGTTGAGGATACCAGTTCCTCCTTTAACTGAGGAGCGACGTAAGGAGTTTGTTAAATTGGTTAAGAGTATTGTTGAAAATGGGAAAGTGTCGGTACGCAATGTAAGAAGGGAAGTCCTGGATCAAGTTAAGATAGCTTTAAAAAATAAGGAAATTAGCGAAGATATGGTTCGTAGAGTTGAAGATGAAGTACAGAAAATTACTGATCGATTTGTTGTTAGTATGGATAGACTTGGAGAGGTAAAAGAGCAAGAATTGATGACGGTGTAGCATGTCTTTTCCTCGCCATGTTGCAATTATTATGGATGGTAATGGTCGCTGGGCAAAGGAACGCGGTAAAATTAGGACTGTTGGACATGTAGAAGGTGCGAAAAGGTTAAAAGAGATAACATATAGAGCGTCTAAATTAGGAGTAGAGGTGTTATCTCTTTTTGCGTTTAGTTTAGAAAATTGGCAACGTCCAGAAGAGGAAGTAAGTTTTTTATGGCAGCAAATATTCGGAAAATCTTTGATTAATGAAATAAATAATTTAAACGAATTAGGAATACAATTGAGATTAATTGGGGATTTTAGTTATCTTGATGCAAATATGCAGGCTAAATTGAAAAATATTGAAGAGGGTACTTTACTTAATCAAGGATTAAAATTGGTTGTAGCACTTAGTTACAGTGGACGTTGGGATATATTGCAAGCTTGTTATCGTTTTATTAATAATGGCAGAATAGGAAAGTTTGAAGATTATTTGAGTACTGCTGGGTTACCTGATCCTGATTTGTTGATCAGGACTAGTGGAGAAAAAAGAATTAGTAATTTTATGCTATGGCAATTAGCGTACACTGAGTTATATTTTGTAAAAAAATATTGGCCAGATTTTACTGCAGATGATTTTAGTTTAGCGTTAGAAGAATTTAAGAATCGAGAACGGAGGTATGGTAAATGTTAAGAAAGCGGATTTTAACATCGATTTTTTTATTGGTATTATTAGTTTTAGTACTGAATTCCTCTCCCTTTGTTTTTAATACAGCAATTTGGAGTATTGGTATATTGGCAGCTAACGAATTTTTGTTGTTATTTCCAGATTATAAGGAAAGGAAATTAAGATGGTCTGTTTTATCTTTTTTATTATTTAATATTGTTATTAACGGGTTAATGCCATTACGTCCTTTGTTGTACTTAAGTATTTTTTGGTGGTTTTTAATTGTGCCTTTATTACTTTGGCAGTATATTAAATTTAAAAAAATAATTTCTTCTTGGTGGGTGACTATTGGAATGTTGTTTATGATTTTTGTGCCAGCAATCAGTAGTATTAATAAAATTTTTCATGACTATGGGGCTATAAGTTTAGTATACTTTTTGAGCGGAATTTGGATTTCAGATATTGGGGCGTATTTCATAGGGAAAAAATATGGTGAATTACCCTTAGCTATTAAAATTAGTCCTAAAAAAACTAAAGAAGGTTTTTGGGGAGGATTATATTTATCGTTATTGTGGAGTATTGTTTGGGGTGGAATTTTTATTATTATTCGCTTTAAGCCACTAGATTTTTTTAGAGATTTCAAAAAATTTTTGATGATGATTTTATTGTTTATAGTAACTAATTATTTAGCTACTTTGGGTGATCTTTTTGAAAGTATGCTGAAACGTAATGCTGGCGTTAAAGATAGTGGGAATATTTTACCTGGTCACGGTGGATGGTTAGATCGTATGGATAGTACTTTAGCAGTTATGCCTGTTTTAATGTTAGGGTTAATGTTGATTAATTAGGTGAATAATGAGTTTTCGTAAATTTTTTTGGGTATTAAATTTAATAATAGCTAGTTCTTCGATATATGCTGATTTTATTGTTAAAAAAATTGAAATTGAAGGTATTGATAAAATTCCAATGGGTACTGTACTAAATTATTTGCCATTAGAAGTTGGTGATAAATTTAAAGATGATGATGCTCCTTTGATAATTAATTCACTTTATAAGTCAGGTTTTTTTAAAGACATACAGTTGTTTAGGAGGGATGATATTTTAATTGTTAAAATAAAAGAACAGGATACATTAAGTGCCATTCGTTTTTATGGTAACAAGGAATTTACCAAAAAGAATATTCGAGAAATTTTGGATAGTTTAGATGTTAAAGAAGGTCGAGCTATTGATTATTTAAGCTTGAAAAGAATTAAGACTGCGTTATTAGAACAATATCGCTTTAAAGGTTACTATAATGCTAATATTGATTTTAAATTGATTGAAAATGTTAAAGGTAGGCAAGAGTTGCTGATTGAAATTAATGAAGGAGAAGTTGCTAAAGTAAAAAAGATTAGTTTTTCTGGCAATAAGGCCTTTAGTGATAAAAAATTGCGGTCTATAATGGAGTTAAAAACAACGGGTATGCTAAGTTGGCTTTATAATAATGATCGTTATTCAGCTGGTCAGGTGGAAGCAGAATGTACAAGAATTCAAGATTATTATATGGATCATGGTTATTTGCATGCTAAAGTTGATAATTACGATGCGTATATAAAAGCTAAAAATTTTAATGATTGGGTAGATCTTAAAGGTCAAAAAAATGAACGTCGAAATAGTAATGTTTCAATGAAGAATGTATATGATTCTAAAAAAAATGGCGTATTTTTAAATTTTTCTATTATAGAAGGTAATTTATTTTATTTTGATAATTTTGAATTAAAAGGTGAATTTTTAGGGAAAAAGAAACGTTTTTTGAAAGCAATAGACATTAAGCAAGGGGAAGTATTTTCTCGAAAGAAAGTTATTGAAGCTCGTTCAGCAATTTTAGAAATACTAGGGGATTTAGGATATGGTATGCCGGAAGTTAATGTATCTTATGCGGAACATGATAATCGGGTAAAAGTTATTTTTAATATTTATCCTAGACACAGAGTCTATGTGAGGCATATTGAGTTTAAAGGTAATAATCGTACCTACGATAGTGTTTTGCGTCGTGAAATGCGTTTGCAGGAAGGTAGTTTATATTCGGTAAGCAAAATTAATGAATCTGCTAGAAGATTAGCAAATTTAAGAGTTTTAGAAAATTTAGATTTTCGTGTGTATCCAGTGGAGGGTAGTAATAATCAAGTAGATCTGGTGTATTCTTTTAAGGAAGTTTCAGACATTTCCCTAAATTTACAGGCTGGTATTTCAGATCAAGGTGGTTTTAGTTTCGTTGCTGGAGCTAGTTTAATAGATGGTAATATTTTAGGGTCTGGGAAGTCGATTGGTATGAGGGCTAATTATTCCAGGTCTTCTCAAAGTTTTGGTTTTAATTACTATGATCCATATTTTAGTAAAGATCGAATTGGTTATGGTTTTTCGGTTGATGTTGCACAGAGTAATCCTAATAAGATAGATGGAAGTTTAAGTAGATATCGTAGTAGATCTTTGGAAATTATAAATTCAGTAGATATTCCGATAAGTGATTATACACAGTTAGGTTTTGGATTGGGTTACGAACATTTATCAGAAGGAATGACTGATAGTCTTAATTTGAGAGCTATAGAATTTTTGAAGTTGCATGGGGAAAATTTCGATTTTTTTAAATTTGTAATTGATTTAAGATATAGTAAATTAGATAGAGGAATTTTTCCTAGGAAGGGGTTATATTCTAGTATTACATTAGAAAATTATATTCCTGCATTCCATGATGATTTGTATTTTTCAAAATTTGATGGACGGTTGGGTTATTATTATCCGATTTATAAAGATTTTATTTTTAAGATTAATGGTGAATTCGGATATGGTAAAAGTTTTGTTGGCAAGGAAAATTATCCATTTTTTAAAAATTTTTACGCTGGAGGGATGAATACGATTCGTGGCTTTGAACCTGGTACAATTTGCGTTTATGAGGATCGAGGTAATGTTATTGGTGGTAATGTTTTGATGTTGGGTAGTACTAGTTTAATTATTCCTAATCCGTGGCCGACTGTTTTGCGTCCTAGTTTTTTTTATGATGTTGGAACTGTATCTAATAATAATTTTAATTTTAATAATTTACGAATGTCGGTAGGTTTTCAGTTAGAGTTTCGTACTCCAATAGGTCCTTTTGCGATTAGTTTTAGCAAGGCAGTTCGTAGAAAAAATTGGGACGAAACTAAATGTATTCAATTTAATATTAGTGGAGGATTTTAGTAATGAGCAGTTATACATTAGAATATTTAGCTGACTATCTAGGGGCTTCTTATCGAGGGGATGCTAATTATCAAGTTACTAAATTAAAAGAATTGAAAGATGCAGATGAGGAATCTTTGGTTTTTTATCATAACAAAAAATTGGAAAGGTTTTTGTTAGATTGTAAAGCAGGGATTATTTTATTGAAGGAAGAGGATGCTAAAAATTTAAAAAATAACTTAATTATAGTTAAAGATCCTTATTATGCTTATGCGAAGATTTCGTCGCTTTTTGATAAAGTAGAGGCAATTTCTGGTATTGCCGAGACTGCGGTGCTGAGTGAAGGAGTGGAATTAGGAGAGAATATAGCGATAGGTCATCATGTTTTTATTGGGAAAAGGGTAAAGTTGGGTAAAAACGTGATAATTGAGGCTGGTTGTTCAATTCAGGATGATGTAGTAATAGGAGATGATTCTCATTTGTACCCTAATGTAGTAATTTATCATGATGTTAGAATAGGTAAAAAAGTATTAATACATAGCGGTACAGTAATTGGATCAGATGGTTTTGGTAATGCTAATTATCAAGGAAATTGGAAGAAAATTCATCAAATTGGTTCTGTTGAAATTCATGATGATGTAGAAATAGGTTCAAATACCTCTATTGACCGTGGTGCTATTGGTAATACTGTTATTGAAACCGGAGTAAGAATTGATAACTTGGTACAAATTGCTCATAATGTAAGAATTGGAGCTCATACGGCAATCGCTGGTTGTACTGGAATTGCTGGTAGTGTGGAGATTGGAAAATATTGTTTGATTGCTGGAGGAGTTGGTATTTCGGGACATTTAAAAATACAGGATAAGGTTATTTTAACGGCAATGACTGGAGTAGCAAAATCGATAAACGAGTCTGGGGTATACTCCTCTGGATTTCCGGCTTTCCCGCATAAAAGGTGGTGGAAATTGGTTGCAATTTTTTCTCGTTTGGATGAGTTTAAGAAAATGCTTAAAAAACCTTCTTTTTCTTGGTGGAATAAGTTAAAACAAAAATTTTTTAAAAGAGGTTAAAGAAATGGTAGAAGAACAAAAAAGTATTCAAGAAATACGGAGACTTACTCCTCATCGTTATCCATTTTTAATGGTAGATCGAATTTTAGAATACATGCCAGGAGATTATTTAGTAGCATTGAAGAATGTTTCGATTAACGAGGATTATTTTAACGGGCATTTTCCTAAAATGCCCGTTATGCCTGGGGTTTTAATGGTGGAAGCGTTAGGTCAAGCGGCTGGTTTATTACTCTATTACACTCTAGATTTGGTTCCGGGAGAAAATAACGGGTATGTTTTTGCTGGTGCTAATCGAGTTAGGTTCCGAAAAGTGGTTGAACCTGGTGATCAGTTAAAATTAAAAGTTAAACTTGTAAAGCGTAAAAGTAGTTTATGGATTTTTGAAACGGAAGCAACGGTTGATGAAAAGTTAGCTTGCGATGCAGAATTATTAATTTTACAAAGTTCTAAGGTGAGAACATGATCGATACGAAGGCGGTTGTAATGACGAATAAAGTTGCCGATAATGTTGAGATAGGGCCCTTTGCTATTATTGGTGAAGATGTTGAGTTAGGAGAAGGATGTTGGGTTGGACCCCATGCTGTAATAAAAGGGCGTACTAAACTTGGTAAAAATAATAAAGTATTTCAGTTTGCTTCTATTGGTGAAATTCCTCAGGATAAAAAATATGCAGGTGAGGATACTTCATTAATAATTGGTGATAATAATATTTTTAGGGAAAATTGCACAGTTCATTTAGGTACTATACAAGGAGGAGGTGAGACTAGAATTGGTGACGATAATTTGTTTATGGTTGGTACTCATGTAGCACACGATTGTATCGTAGGTAGTCACACAGTTTTTGCTAATGGGGCTACTTTAGCTGGTCATGTTAAAATTGATGATTATGTTGTATTAGGTGGTTTTACTAAAATTGCTCAATTTTTAACGGTAGGTGAACATGCGTTTTTAATTGGAGATACTAATTTAAGTAAGGATGTTTTACCTTACGTAATTGCTGGTGGTCCTGGAGGGCGTTTGTATGGTCTAAATTTAGTAGGTTTAAAGCGTTCTGGTTTTTCAGAAACTACAATTAGATATCTTCATAAAGCTTATGATATTATTTTGCATAAGAGATTAAAAGCTAGTGAAGCAGTTATTGCATTGGAAAAATTAGGTAGAGAATGTCAAGAAGTTAAAAAAATGATGCAATTTTTGGAAAGCAGTCCTAAGGGTATATTGCGCGAGTAATATTTTGAAAACAATTTTTTGTTTAGTTGGGCCTACAGCTATTGGTAAAAGTGATTTAGCACTAAGATTGGCTGAATTTTTTCCAATCGAAATTATTAGTATGGATTCGGCGATGGTGTATCGGGGAATGGATATTGGTACTGCTAAGCCGAGTTTATTTGAACGCCAAAAAGTAACGCATTATTTAATTGATATTTTGTCACCTAATGAAAGTTTTTCGGTAGGGGATTTTTTTAATGAAGTTCGTGTTTTAGCAGATAGGATATTAAGTCGTGGTAAATTTCCTTTAATTACCGGTGGTAGCTTGATGTATTTCAACGTAATTAAGAATGGCATGGCTTCTTTACCTAAGCATGATGAACAATTTAGGTTGTTTTTTCAAGAAAGAAAAAATAGCATAGGCTTAAATAATTTACATTTTGAACTGCAATCGATTGATCAAGTATATAGTTCTAAAATATCAGTCAATGACGAAAAACGGATTGAGCGAGGATTGGAAATTTATTATTTAACTGGTAAAAAGCCGAGCGAGATGTTAAAAAAGCGTGATTTTTTACCTTTTAGGATGATAAATTTTTATTTATCAGATTGTATTGATAATTTACGTTTGAGGATTAAAGAGCGTTTACATAAAATGTTACAAAGAGGATTAGTGGCCGAAGTAGATAATTTAATAAAAAGTGGAATATCTACAAATAGTGTTGCGATGCAAAATATTGGTTATAAGCAAGTGATTTTGTATTTAAAAGGCAAAATTAATTTAGAGGAGATGGAGCAACAGATTTTTTATGCTACTAGTCGTTTAGCTAAACATCAATTAACTTGGTTAAAAAAATGGATAAATGAAGAAATTCAATTAAGAGCAAGTGATCGAAATTTGTTTAATGTAATTAAAAATAGGATAGAGCTAATGTTATGAAATTAGTTATTTGGGAATTAGGTTGGTGTTATTTTAAGACCAAAAAACAAAGTAGATTTGTTTCATTAGGAGTATGGATTTCAGTTTTAGGTATTGCTTTGGGCATTATGGTATTAATAACCGTTTTGTCAGTTATGAATGGTTTCGATTATGAAATTCATCAAAAAATTTTTAAGTATACCCGTCCTTTAACTTTAATTGGTTATCAAGACGGATTGGATGATTATGAGTTGATCAAGAATCAGTTATTTAAAGATTTAAATTTAGTCAGTTCACCCTTTTTAATGGAGCAAGGGATGTTGCTTAAAAATAAGAAATATAGTGGTGTTGTTATTCAAGGAATTGAATTCCAGGAACCATTGCCTGAGGTATTGAAAGAGTTTTATTCGCTACGTCAAAAATTTAATGATTATGTTTTATTTTTAGGGAGGGATACAGCTAATCATTTACGGGTACAAGTAGGTGATTCAGTAATTTTAGTAATACCTCAAGTCACTACAACTTTAGGAGGGGTAATACCTAGGATGAGGTCTTTTGAAGTTATTGGTATATTTGAAGAAAAGTTAGGGAATCATATGACTGCTTATATGCCTTTAAAAACTGTTCAGAAATTATTAAATAGGGAAAATGTTACTGGTTTAAGTGTTAATTTATCAGATTTTTATCGGGTTTTTGACGTAAGTAATGTTATTATGAGTAGGTACGGAAAGTTTGGTTTTGTGTCTACCTGGGCGCAAGAGTACAGTGCTTTTTTTCAAGCCGTACGTATGGAGAAAACTGTTTTGTTTGTAATTTTAACTTTTATTATTGCTGTGGCTAGTTTTAATTTAATTGCTAGCCTGATTGTTAGTGTTTATGAAAAGAAGGGGGAAATTGCTATTCTAAGGACTTTGGGAGCAAATTCTAGTATGATTATGAAAGTTTTTATGGTATATGGTGGATTAATTGGCTTGTTTGGGGTTTTGTTGGGTGTACTGTTAGGAATACCTTTGGCATTAAATGCTCCACAAATTGTGCAATTTATAGAGGGTTTATTCCATATTAAATTCATACAAGAAGGAGTTTATTTTTTAGATTATTTACCTTCACGTTTAGTTTGGTCAGACTTATTTTTAGTTAGTATAACTTCTTTTATAATGAGTATTTTGGCTACTTTATATCCTGCTTGGAAAGCTACGACTATAGATCCAGTAGAGGTGTTGCGTGAAGAATAATTGTTTAATGATTAATAATTTAGCTAAAAGTTACCAGGGCGAGGTAATTTTACGTGAAATTAATTTAGAAATTGGTTTAGGAGATAGTGTGGCAATTATAGGAAATTCTGGTTCAGGTAAAAGTACTTTGTTACATTTAATTGGTGGATTATTAGGTTATAAAGAAGGAAGTATTAAGTTTAATGGACGTGAGATTAGTAGTTTTTCGGAAGAAGAAAATTGTTATTTTAGAAATCAATATTTAGGGTTTATTTATCAAAAAGCTTTTTTGATTAAAAATTTAACCGTTTTAGAAAATGTCCTGCTTCCATTAAAACTTCGTAATTTCAAAGTTTCTAGGGAAAAAGCACTAGAATTATTAGGTAGATTAAAATTAAGTGGTCGTATATCCAGTTATCCATCAGAACTTTCTGGCGGGGAGAGACAAAGGGTAGCTATTGCTAGAGCGTTAATTACCAAGCCTTTATTAATTTTAGCTGATGAACCTACTGGTAACTTAGATCAGGGTAATTCTTATCAGGTATTGTCCGAATTTTTAACCTTAGTTAAAGAAAAGGGTTCTACATTGATAATGGTTACTCATGATTTAGGAATTGCTAATGAATTAAAAAAACGCTATTTATTGGTGGATGGTAAGCTCGAAAAATGTTGATTTTTTAAAAAATTAGTAACTAAATTGTAATGTGAAATAAATACAATAAAGAAAAAATTAAAGTATTTCGTAAAGCGGTTGGAAAGAAATTATGTAGGGTAGTGCGGTTGATAAAAATTTTATTTTATATATCATTTATTAAATAGTTATTAGTAAAAAACAGGATGAAAAAAAAATTAATTTGGATGGTTTTATTGTCGATTTTTTTAGTTATTGGGGGATATTATTATTTTAGATCATCGGAAGTATCTTATTTAACAACCAAGATAGAACAGCGTGATATTATTGATCGAGTGTTAGCTAATGGTAAAATTGATGCATCAGAAGTTGTTGATGTAGGGGCACAGGTTTCTGGGCAATTAAAGAAATTGTATGTTAATTTAGGAGATGTTGTAAAAAAAGGGGATTTGTTAGCTGAAATTGATGCTGATGATAAAGAAAATCGTTTAAAAGCAGCAACTTTTGAAGTTTTTAAATTGAAAGCTCAGTTGGTTGCAAAGGAAGCAAATTTGGATAAATTAAAAAAAGATTACGAACGTTTTTCTATTTTATATCGAAAAGGGAATGTAGCTAAGGTTGATTTAGAAGAAGTTGAAACTGCATTAAAAATAGAACAGGCAGAAATTGATGCTTTAAAGGCGGAAATTTCAAAAGGAGAAGTTGAAATATCAACAGCTAAGATAGATATTGGTTACACTAGAATTATTGCTCCTATTGATGGTATCGTAACATCTGTAGTAACGAAACAAGGACAAACAGTAGTTTCTGCGCAGCAGGCAGTTACTATTGTAGTTTTAAAAAATTTAAATACGGTGACAGTTAAAGCGGAAATTTCGGAAGCTGATATTTATCGCGTTAAATCGGGTATGTCGGTATATTTTACTACTTTAGGTGATCGGGAAATAAAAAATTACGGGATATTACGCATGATTGAACCTGATACCAAAACTAATACTAAGATCAGTGACCAAACTGCATCTACCAGTAATAACGATGAGGCTGTTTATTACAACGGATTATTTGAGGTTGATAATAAGGATGGCAGGTTTCTTCCATCAATGACAGCAGAAGTTTCGATTATAATTAAAGAATCTAAAGGTGTTTGGTCATTGCCAGTAACCGCGCTTAAAAAAGAAAATGGTAAAAATTATGTTTTAGTTTTGGAAGATAACTGTCCTAAAAAGAGAGTTGTTGAGGTGGGAATTAATGATCGTATCTATGCGGAAATTATAAGTGGTTTGAGTGAAGATGATCAGGTAATTCTCGGTGATTCTTCCGAAAATAATCAAGAAAATCTTAATCGACGGCGCAGAGCATTTTAATGAAAAAGTTATTAGTTTTAAATAATCTTTGTCGTAGTTATAATTTTGGTTGTGAAACTTTTGATGTATTAAAAGGGATCAATTTAACTGTTAATACTGGGGAGTTTATTGCTATTATGGGAGCTTCTGGGTCAGGAAAATCTACCTTAATGAATATTTTAGGGTGTTTAGATCAGGCAACTTCAGGAAGTTATCAAATTAATGGTCAAGAAGTAAGTTGTTTAAGTGATGATGAATTGGCAACTTTGCGTAGGGAATATTTTGGTTTTATTTTTCAGCGTTATCATTTATTAACTCAATTGAGTGCATTAGATAATGTAGAAGTACCGGCTATTTATGCTAATGTTGCTAAAAATGAACGTTTAGAGCGTAGTAAAAATTTGTTGTTTAAGGTAGGTTTACAAGATCGTTTGCACTATTACCCTAACCAATTATCAGGAGGACAACAGCAACGTGTTAGTATTGCAAGGGCCTTAATCAATGGTGGTCAAATTATTTTGGCGGATGAACCTACTGGGGCTTTAGATAGTAAAAGCAGTATAGAAATATTAAATCTATTACATGAATTGCATCGAAATGGTCATACTATTATCTTGGTGACTCATGATGCTAATGTAGCTGCTCATGCTAATCGTTTGATTAAAATAAGTGATGGAGAAATTGTCGAGGATGTTATTACTAAGAATATGGATGAAAATTATGAAACTATTAATCCAGTTGTTAATAGGCATATTTCAAATAAATGGCAAATTAGAGTTGAACGATTTTGGGAAGCCTTTAAATTTGCTAAAGTAGCTCTTTTATCGCATAAAATGCGTTCTTTGTTGACAATGTTAGGGATTATTATTGGTATTGCTGCAGTAGTAAGTGTTGTAGCTTTAGGACAAGGAGCACAAAATAAAATAATTAACGATATTAATTCAATGGGTACAAATGTTATTTGGATTTTTCCTGGTAAAGATTGGGGAGATAAAGATGCGTATAAAATACAGACATTAGTTCAAGCAGATGTAGATGCATTGCAGAAACAATTCTATGTAGATAGTGTTACTCCTATAGTTAGCAAAGGAGATTGTTATATTCAAAGTGATAACATTAATATCAAGGGATCTATCAATGGTGTAGGTGAACAATTCTTTAGGGTTCAGGGCTATGAATTGGAAGCAGGACGTTATTTTACGAAAGAAGAAAATTTTCAATACGCATCAGTTGCGGTAATTGATTATAATACTAGGAAACAATTTTTTAGTTCTACGGAAGAAGCTTTAGGTAAAATTATTTTTTTTAAGTCAATACCTTGCCAAATTGTTGGGGTTACTAAGGAAAAAGAGTTTAATTTTGGCAATGCTAATGAGTTGAGAGTTTGGTTGCCATATCAAACTTTTATGATGAAATTTCTAGGTCAGCATCATTTTTCTTGTATTGTAGTTAGAGTTAAAGATGGCATTTCTAGCCAATTAGCACAAAATAATCTAACTAAGTTGTTAACAATTCGTCACGGTAATTGTAAAGATTTTTTCACTAACAGTAGTGATAGTATTTTAAAAACTGTAGAAAAAACTACAGCTACTATGAAATTGCTTATTACTTCTATTGCTTTTATTTCTTTATTGGTGGGAGGTATTGGGGTAATGAATATTATGTTGGTTTCAGTGTCAGAACAAACACATGAGATCGGGATTAGAATGGCGGTGGGTGCTAGAAAATATGATATTTTGCAACAATTTTTAATTAGTGCTGTCTTGCTTTGTTTAATTGGTGGAATTTGTGGAATTTTGTTTTCTTTGTTAATTGGTTGTGTGTTTTCTTATTTAGTTGGAGCAATTCAATTTAGTTTTTCTTTAGTTTCAATTTTGGTAGCAGTTATTTGTTCTAGTTTAATAGGGATTACTTTTGGGTTTATACCTGCTCGTAATGCTGCTAGGTTAAATCCTGTAGATGCGTTAATGAGAGATTAGTTTATTGATTTATGAAAATTAAGTTGAAATATGTTTGTAAATCAAGTCTTGAGTGATTTGGGAATATTATTAAACGATACAAAATAATTTGTATTGTACTGTTGATTTGGTGAAGTATGTGGTTAAAATTTATATAAAAAACTAGATAAAGGAGAAAATTTATGCTACTTTAAGAAAGTAGTAATTTTTTTTGAGGAATTATTGTTATGTTGAAACAAATATTAACGGGTGTGTTTGCGTTGGGATTGACTAGTGGTGTTTTAGCTGCAGAAGGAAGTAAAATTGGTATTGTGGATTCTGGGAAAATTTTGCAAAATTCTATTCAATTAAAAGATGCCCAAGATTCGTTACAAAGTAAATTTGGTGATAAAGAAAAGAAATTAACAGAAGATGTTAAGGCTTTTCAGGAGAAGGCCGAAAAATTTCGTAAAGATAAGGTTGTAATGAAAGCAAAAAATATTGAAATAGAGGAAAAGAAGCTTCATGATGAGGAGGTTGCTTTGAATAATCGTTACATGGAATTCCAAAAAGAAGTAGGAGAAGTGCAGAAAACTTTATTTCAGGATGTGCAGAAGGATTTAGAACGTTCTATCCGTTTGGTTGCTGAAAGTAAAAAATTAGACATGGTTGTGTTTATTTCTGCTGTTGGCTATTACAATAAAACGGCTGGATTAGATATTACAGAAGCTGTTGCTAAGAAAATGGCGGAATTTGCTAAGATTACCAGTAAGGCTGTGACTAAGTAAGATTAAATTTTGCTAGTGATAGTGTTATCAGCAGTAGGTTTTAAGTTTAGAAAATTTAGCGGGTTTTTTCCCGCTTTTTTTTATGCCAAGATTTTTTAGATTTTTTGTATCTGAGCCTTTAGAAGAAGGTAAGGAGTTATGGTTGCAGGGTGAACGTTTTCATTATATAAGTAATGTCTTGCGTTTTAAAAAAGGGGATGAACTAACTATTTTTAATGGGAAAGGAGGAGAATTTGTATCGGAAATAGTTGAAATTCTAAAGGGTAAGATTTTAGTTCGCTTAAAATGTTATTTAGCTAAAGATGTGGAGTCACCTTTAAAAATTCATTTAGGTCAAATCGTTTCTAAAAAAGAACATATGGATTATACGATACAAAAAGCTACGGAATTAGGAGTAATCACTTTTACTCCGCTTTTTGGTGACCGTAGTGAAGTTAAATTATCATCTGATCGTTTAAATACACGTTTAGAACGTTGGCGAAAGATTATTATTCATGCGTGTGAACAATCAGGTCGTAATTATCTAATGGATTTAAGAACGCCTATGAGTTTTAAGGAATATGTCAGTGTTACCTTTTCTACACCTCTATTATTTTTAGAACCTAAGGCTTCTAATAAGATTAGTAATTTGCCTGGAACTAGAGAATTAAGTTTAGTAATAGGCCCGGAAGGAGGTTTTAGTGAACAAGAATTGATTATTTTAAATGAATATGGAGCACTTGGAGTTAATTTAGGTCCGCGTATATTGCGTACCGAAACTGCCGGATTAGTTGGAATATCTATTTTACAGAGTATTTGGGGAGATATTTAGTTTTTTATCCAATAACATTTAAAAGTTGAGTGCAGAGGAAAATACGTATAATGATTTATATTATAACAGCTAAGGTTAATTTAAGAAAATTTTATTTATACAATTTATAATATACCTAGAAATTTTTATATGGGGTTCCTTTCTTTATAAATTTCGGTTACTTTGGGTATCATGGTGGTGGATAGATGAATGATTTGATGTTTATAAAAAAAATCCATTTTTTAGGAATCGGTGGTTCAGGGATGAGTGGGATTGCTGAAATTTTATCGAGTAGGGGCTATTCAGTTTCAGGTAGTGATTTGGTTAGGAGTACTAATGTAGAACGATTAGAAAAACTAGGTGTAGAAATTTTTGATCGACACGCAGCAGAAAACCTTGATCAGGTAGACGTAGTAATTCGTTCATCGGCTATTAATGATAATAATCCTGAAATTATTGCTGCTAAAAAAATGAATTTACCCGTTATTCCTAGAGCACAGATGTTAGCAGAGTTGATGCGTTTTAAGTTTAGTATTGCGGTTGCAGGTAGTCACGGTAAAACTTCTACAACGAGCATTTTAAGCGATATTTTTACCAATGCTAATTTAGATCCAACTTTTGTGATAGGGGGAGTTTTAAGGCATAATCAATCTAATGCTAGATTAGGTAAAGGTAAATATTTTATAATTGAAGCAGATGAAAGTGATGCTTCGTTCCTATATTACAATCCAATGGTGGTAATTATTACTAATATTGAAGCGGAACATTTGGATGCTTATGGTGGTAGTTTTGATAAATTAAAAGAAAATTTTATTAAATTTGTACATCGTTTGCCTTTTTATGGTTTAGCTATTATTTGTTATGATGATCCAATATTGCGCGAGTTATTGCCTTATCTAGAAAGAAGGGTGATTACTTACGGTTTTCATCCTAGAGCAGAAGTGGTGATTACTGATTATCAACAAATAGGATTTAAAAGTAGTTTTGCAGTTAATTTTTGTAAAAGTAGGGAAATTTGGAATTTAACTTTTAATTTACCTGGAAAACATTATGTAAGTAATAGTGTGGCTTCAATCATTGCGGCTCGTGAAATAGCTAAAATTGATCAAAAGACCGTTGCTAATAGTTTGAGTAATTTTTCTGGTGTTAAGCGAAGAATGGAATGTTATGGAGAAGTTAATTTGCTCGGCAAGCGAATCTTATTGATTGATGATTATGGCCATCATCCGACTGAAATTATAAATACAATTGAGACTTTAAAGCAAGCATTGCCAAATAAAAAGATTTTGATGGTTTTTCAACCGCACCGTTATACTAGGACTAGAGATTGTTTTGAACAAATGATTGAAATGATGGCTTTAGTGGATAAAATAATTTTATTGGATATTTATTCTGCAGGAGAACAACCCATTTCTGGAATCAGTAGTCAAAAATTAGCAGATAATGCTAGCCGTAAATTTAATACAGAAATTTTAGTAGTTGCTGATAATCGTAAAGTTATGGAACTTTTGCCTTCTGTGGTAAATAATCAAGAGATTTTGTTGATTCAAGGGGCTGGTAATATTGGTAATTTAGTTTCATTGATCATGAACAAATATGGAAATTATTAATAATTTCCCATTAAACTTATTAACTACTTTTCGAATAGGAGGTAACGCTCGTTATTTGGCGTTTCCCAGCTCAATAGCGGATTGGCAAGTAATATTGAAGGAATATCCGGATTTTGCAGTTACGGTTTTAGGTCGTGGTTCGAATGTTTTGGTTAGAGATCAAGGAATTGATGGTTTAGTAATTTATTTAGGAAAAATGCGGAATAATTTGGAATGGTTAAGTGAAACTACGGTTAAAGTTAACGCGGGTGTTAGATTAAGTTATTTAGTTTTTGAAGGATTAAAAAGAGGATTGGATGTTGTTTTTTTGAGTGGTATTCCTGGAACGGTAGGTGGAGCTTTGGCTATGAATGCTGGAGCAATGAATGATAGTTTTTGGAATCATGTGAAAGCATTTAAATTATTAAATCGTCAGGGAGAATTAATTGATTATTCTAGGGAATATCTACAAATTGGTTATCGTGAACTTATTGGGTTGCCTAAAAATAACTGGTTTGCCGAGGTAGTATTAGAATTTATACCTAAAAAATTGGAAGATTTAGAGAAGGAAAATATAAATTGGTTAAGTAAGCGTCGTTTGTCTCAACCGTTAAATTATCCTAATGCTGGATCAATATTTCGTAATCCGGTTGGTAATTATGCGGCTTATTTAATTGAACAGGCGGGTTTAAAGGGGATGCGTTATGGTAAAGCTGAGATTTCTAATAAACATGCTAATTTTATTATTAATTTAGGCGGTGCTAAGGCGGTTGATGTTGAGCGGTTAATACAAATTATTCAGCAACGAATATTGGAAAAATTTGGAGTAATGTTGTGTCCGGAAATTAAAGTTTTAGGGATATGAAATTTTTTAGAATACGAAATTATTTTTGGTTAACATTAGTTATTTTGTTGGGTAGTTATTTTCTTTTAAATAAACCATTTAGGAATATAAAAATTTTTGCTAGTTATAATTATCTGGATGAAAAAGAGTTAGAAAAAGTGATAAGAAGTAGCCTGAAAGGGGGATTTTGGAGTTTTAATACCCTTTATTATTTACGGGATCAAATTTTACAAAATGTTTGGGTTGAATCGGTGTCAATTAAACGTCAATGGCCTGAAGGGTTATTGATTAATATTGTTGAACAGTGTCCTATTTTATGGTGGAACGAACAATTAATTAATGATAAGGGAGGGGTATTTTTTCCTGGAAAGGAGTTTATTTTAGATTTGCCTAGAGTTGAAAGTGTAAATTTTGAAATTGGTGATATTCTGGAAATTTATAAAATAGCATCTGATTTAGCTTGGCCATTTAAGTTAATTAAGATAAAAAAAATTATTGATCATTATTGGCAACTTGAATTTGAACCTTATTGTATTTTTATTTTAGGTGTAAATCAACCTGCGCAATCCTTGGCAAAAATATATCCGGTTTTGAAGAAGATAACTAATAATTTTAGCAAGATCCCTAAAAAAGTAGATGCTCGTTATTCAGGTGATCTGGCTGTTAAATGGTAGCGATTTGATAATTATATGGTTTTAGAATGATAAATATTTTTTAAGATACTCGTTTTAAAACATAATCTTAGAGAATTGCTTATAATGATTTGATTCTAAAATTATTATAGAGTTTGAAAAAATTAATTGGATTGGTTGTTATCACATATGTGGTTATCAAATAAATGAGATGTATTAATATAGGGAAGTATTGCATGGTTGTATTTATTTCAATAGCAGGATAACTAAGGAAATTGCATTTTAACATAAATCGGTTTACTATTTTATCCCAGTAAGAGAGAAAAAGGGTCAGGGTGAAAGTATGAATTTAGAAATTATAAGACATTCGGCAGAGCATATCTTGAGTATGGCAGTATTAGAATTATATCCTGACACTAAATTAGTTATGGGTCCTGCGACTAAAGATGGTTTTTACGGGGATTTTGAGTTTAGTGAGCAGGTTAATATTACTCCTAATGATTTACGTTCTCTAGAAATTAAAATGGAGGAAATTGTCAATCGTAATCTTTCATTTGAGCGTAAGATTGTTTCACTAGAAGAGGCAAAAATTTTATTTAAAGATAATCCTTATAAGTTAACTTGGTTAGAAGAAATAGCTTTGCGTGGTGAAGAGGTCAGTTTGTATTATACAGGTGATTCTTTTTATGATTTATGTATTGGACCTCATTTACAGAGTACAGGTCAATTAAAAGCATTCAAATTATTATCGATAGCGGGGGCTTATTGGCGTGGAGATGCGAAGAATAAAATGTTAACTAGGATTTATGGTACTGCATTTGCGACAAAACAGGAATTAGATAATGCTTTAGAAGTGATTAAAGAAGCTAAAAAGCGTGATCATCGTAAGATTGGTAAAGAAATGGATTGGTTTCATTTTGATCCGCAGTATGCTCCCGGAGCGGTATTTTGGCATGATAGGGGGTATCGTGTATTTCGTAAATTAGTTGATTATATGCGTGATCGACAATGTGATAACGGTTATATTGAGGTGTCTACGCCTACGGTGATGGATCGTGTTTTATGGGAAACTTCTGGACATTGGGAACAGTACGGTAAACATAATTATTCAGGAAATACTCAAGACGGACGGGTATTTTGTATAAAGCCGATGAATTGTCCAGGAAGTATCTTAATTTATAAACAAGGGATTAAATCATATCGTGATTTGCCATTAAAAATGGCAGAATTTGGTAAAGTAAATCGTTACGAACCTAGTGGTTCTTTGATGGGATTGATGAGGGTTCGTGAATTTACCCAAGATGACGCGCATATTTTTTGTACTCCTAAACAAGTTAAACAGGAAGCGATTGCAACTTTAAGGCTAATTTTAGATATTTATCGTGATTTTGGTTTTGAACAGATTAAGATTTATCTTTCTACTCGTCCAGTAAATAGAATTGGGAGTGATGAAATATGGGATTTATGTGAAAATGCTCTAAAGTCTGCTTTAGAGGCAAATAATTATCATTTTGAAATTAATGAAGGAGAGGGAGCCTTTTATGGTCCAAAATTAGAATTTATTCTTAAAGATGCTTTAGGTAGAGAATGGCAGTGTGGTACTGTACAAGTGGATATGAATTTACCTGAGCGATTTGATTTAAATTATATTGGGGAAGACGGTTTAGAGCATCGTCCGGTAATGTTGCATCGAGCGTTATTTGGTTCTATTGAACGATTTTTGGGAATTTTAATAGAGCATTATGCTGGGAAGTTGCCATTATGGTTAATGCCAATTACTGCAGTTGTTGCTACTATTTCTGAAGGAGTTAATCAGTATGCTATGGAGGTATATCAAACATTGAAAGATGCTGGTTTATCAGTGGATATTGATTTATCTAATGAGAAAATTGGTTATAAAATTAGGAAGCATACAATGAAACGTATACCTTATTTAATTATTTTAGGGGATAAAGAGCAGAGTCAGCATTTAATATCGGTACGTTGTAATAATAAAACTGATAGTTTAACTATAGAAGATTTTTTAGCGCAAATACAAATAAAAATGGTTAGACAAAAGTGATTGATGATAGGAAACTCATTATTATTTTAACCGGAGCGGGGATTTCAGCTGAATCTGGTTTAGCTACTTTTAGGGATAATAATGGTTTATGGAATAATTGTTCTGTGGAAGAAGTGGCTAGTATTGAAGGTTTTAGAAGAAATCCAGAGCGAGTACGGGGATTTTATAATGAATTAAAAGAAATAAGTAAGATTGCTAAACCTAATCGTGCTCATTTTGCTATTGTTAAGTTGCAGGAGAAATTTAGAGTAGTTGTTATTACTCAAAATATAGATGCGCTTCATGAGAAAGCAGGTACTGAGGAGGTATATCACATTCATGGACGTTTAGATCAGGTAATTTGTTTAAAATGTGGAAATATGGTTACTACTGATGCACCAGTAACAGGAGAAACTAAGTGTTTAATTTGTGATAGTTTTAATTCTTTTAAACCTAATATTGTTTTTTTTGGCGAAAATTTACAATGTTTAAAAGAAAGTTTGTTTATGATTAGACGGGCAGATTGTTTTTTATCGATCGGTTCTTCTGGGGTAGTTTATCCAGCTGCTGGTTTTGTGGATTTGGTTCCTGAAGGGGTGGATAAAATTGAATTTAATTTAGAGCCAGGAGCGAATACCGGTAAATTTAATAAACATTATTTTGGTAAAGCAGGAAAATTATTACCAATTTGGGTAGAAAAAGCTTTGTTAGGTGAATGGTAATGGTAAATTTGGCAAATTGCAGTATTGAAGATTTGAGAAGTTATTTTAAAACCCTGGGTGAACCATCATATCGAGCAGAGCAATTAATTAAATGGGTTTATCAATTAGGAGTGCGTGATTTTAAAGAAATGAGTAATTTCAGTTTGAAGTTACGACAGCATTTAAACAAGGAGGCTAGTTTGATATTTCCTGAAGTGATAGACATTTTAAAAAGTAAAGATGGTACTCAAAAATGGATTTTTAAATTAGAAGATGGTCATTTAATTGAGACTGTCTATATTCCAGAGAATGATCGTGGTACTTTATGTTGCTCTACTCAAGTAGGTTGTTGTGTTGGATGTGTATTTTGTGCTACGGGGAAAATGGGTTGGAAACGTAATTTGACAGTAGGTGAGATTTTAGGACAATTAGCACAAGTAGTATATGCTTTATCTCCTGATCATACTTCTAAAAATCACGTGATTACCAATTTAGTTTTCATGGGTATGGGGGAGCCGTTACTAAATTATTTGCCTCTAATAAGAGCATCGGAAATTATGCTGCATGATTGTGCATATGGGTTATCTAAATATCGGGTAACTGTTAGTACTTCTGGTTTTTTACCTGGTTTAGAAAAGCTTCAACAAGATACGGAGTTGTCAGTAGCACTTTCTTTGCATGCGGTTACCGACGATCTTAGAAGTAAATTAGTGCCAATGAATTATCGTTATTCTATAAATAGTTTACTTTCTTTTTTAGATAATTATTTTGTGAATGATAGACGTAGATCTGTCACAATTGAATATATTATGTTGGCGGGAATAAATGATAGTTTGGTCGATGCTAAACATTTAGCGAAGTTATTGGCTAATGGTCGTTATAAAATTAATTTAATACCGGCTAATTTTGTACAAAATAGTGATTTAAAACCATCTTTGCCAGAACAAATTGATAAATTTAGGAATTATTTGTTATCTAAAAAAATTTCTACGATTACTCGTAAATCTCGAGGGCAAGATATTGCTGCTGCTTGTGGTCAATTGGTGACTAAATATGAATGAAGTTAGAATTATTGGTGGAAAATATCGAGGTAGAAAAATAGCTTTAGCTGATTATAGGATTAGACCTACCACTAATGTAATGCGCGAAAGGTTGTTTAATTGGTTAGGTAATATAACCAATAAGAAAGTTTTGGATTTATTTGCAGGAAGTGGTGCCTTAGGTTTCGAGGCTATTTCTCGTGGTGCTAAGGAGGTTACTTTTGTAGATTTAAATAAGGAAGTTTTAAAGCAACTGCATAGAGAGAGTATTAAATTGCCCGGTAGTTATTATTTTCATTGTAGCGAAATTCCAAGAAGAATTAATTGTTTGCCTAGATGTAAATATGATCTAATTTTTATAGATCCTCCATTCGGTTTTAATTTGCTTTTAAAAACGATGTGTAGTGTTGTGCCTTTTTTGAATGAAGGAGGAATGGTTTATACGGAAAGTGAAAAAAAGTTGGTGGTTTCATCAACGGATTTTATTTTATTAAAAACTTGTGTTAGTTCTGGATATCAAGCTAATCTTTGGCAATTTTAGTAAGAATTTAAAATTCAGATTGTTTTTTTTTGTATTTTATGTTACTAGTGAAAGGGTAGTGGAAGCTATGTTTTATTTAATTTGTTAAGGGTGCATTATGTCAGATAGAGTTACCGGTACCGTAAAGTGGTTTAACGCTTCTAAAGGTTATGGTTTTATTTCGGTAGAAAATGGGGAAGATGTTTTTGTTCACTATCGTGCAATTCGTGGTGACGGATATCGATCCTTAAGTGAAGGGCAAAAAGTTGAATTTACATCTACTAGTGGTCCTAAAGGTCCACAAGCAGAGGATGTTGTAGCTTTATAAATAAGAAGGAGGTTTTCCCTCCTTTCTAGTATTTTTTAATTTTATTAGTAAGGTTGGTGGACAACTGCTAGAAATAGAGGAAAGTCCGGACTCCATAGAGCAGAGAGCCAGATAACGTCTGGGAAGTGTAAGCTTACGGAAAGTGCTACAGAAACAAACCGCCTTTAAAGAGGTAAGGGTGAAAGGGTGAGGTAAGAGCTTACCGTTCATTTAGTAATAAATGAAGTCGAAGTAAACCCCTCTCGGAGCAAGACCAAATAGGGATTCATTGTTTAATGGCTCGTTGAAATTGAATCTGGGTAGGTTGCTTGAGGTCTTTGGTGACAAAGATCCTAGATGAATAGTTGTCTAAATACAGAATCCGGCTTATAGCCAACCTTATATTAAAAAAGCGATGATATATTTAGTTAGTTTGTTAATTTGGCTAGTTGATTTTTTTACCAAAAAGTTGGTGATTAGTAATTTATTTTGGGGTGAAAGTTACCCAGTTATCGAAGGATTTAATTTAGTATTTTATGGTAATCGTGGCGGAGCTTTTAATTTTTTGAGTTCTACAACTTTTGGTCCGTATTTTTTGTTGTCGGTGACTTTTTTAATCAGTATTTATTTATTATTTACATTATATGAAAAAGATAATTGGCGAATTAAATTAGGTAAAGCGTTGATTTTAGGTGGTGCTTTAGGTAATTTAACTGATCGTTTTTTATATCAGCAAGTAATCGATTTTTTAGATTTTTATTGGAAAAATTGGCATTATCCGGCTTTTAATTTTGCAGATAGTGCAATTTGTATAGGGATGTTATTATGGCTTTGGGGGAATAAATTTAGGAATAAAAAATGAACGAGTTGCTGTATCTTGATTTTGAACAACCGATTGTTGCTTTGTTAAAGCAAATAGAGATTTTGCGTCAAGAAAGAGATAAAAAAGAAGGATTGCAAGTTATTCAAAAAATTAATGCTTTAGAGAAGTGTTTAGTAAATACTACTAAAGAAATTTTTGTGCATTTAGATGATTATCAAAAAATTAAATTAGCTCGTCATCCGTTGCGTCCTTATGCGCGAGATTATATTGAAAAAATTTTTACGGATTTCGATGAATTATATGGTGATCGTCATTGTGGTCCTGGGTATGCAGTTATCGGTGGTTTGGCAAGACTTAATGGTGAAGCGGTGATGGTTATTGGGCAGCAAAAAGGTCGTAGTGTTAAGGAAAATTTGACTTGTCATTTTGGTATGCCTTATCCAGAAGAATATCGTAAAGCTTTGCGTTTAATGAAATTAGCTGAAAAATTTGGTTTGCCAATTTTTACTTTAATAGATACTCCTGGTGCTTATCCTGGTATTGATGCTGAAGAACGGAATCAAAGTGAGGCAATTGCTCGTAATCTGTTGGAAATGTCTTTATTGAAAGTTCCTATTATTTGTACAATTATAGGCGAAGGTGGTTCAGGAGGGGCTTTGGCTCTAGGAGTAGGGGATAAGTTATTAATGTTAGAATATGCTGTTTTTTCGGTAATTTCTCCGGAAGGGTGTGCTTCTTTGTTATGGAAAAGTACTGATGTGAATAGAATTAAAGAAGCAGCTCAATCGTTGCAAATTACTGCTGAAAAATTGTTTAATTTGAAATTAATAGATCAAATAATATTAGAACCTTTGGGTGGAGCTCACCGTGATTATGATCAGATGTCTGCTTCATTAAAGATTGTATTAGAAGAAAATTTGAATTATTTGAAGCAATATTCTATAGATCAGTTATTAGAAAGGCGTTACGCGCGTTTAAGAAACTATGGATAGTGAAATTGAAAGGGCTTACTTATCTTTATTAGACTTGCCCTATAAGCAATGGGTGATTGGGTATAGTGGTGGCGTAGATTCGACTGTTTTGTTGGATTTAGTTCGGCGAGTTTTGGATGTAAGAAAGGAATTAGAAGTAACTGTTGTTCACGTTAATCATTCTGTAAATATAAGAGCAGGGGAATGGGCTAATTTTTGTGAGCAACAAGCTAAAAAGATTGGTTTACGGTGTGTAGTTGAGCAGATTAATCCTTATCGTGGTAAAGATTTAGAGAATTATTGGAGAGAGAAGCGTTATCAGTGTTTACGTAATTATTTAGCAGGTAATGGTTGTTTATTAACGGCTCATCATGTTCTTGATCAAGCAGAAAGTTTTTTTTTGCATTTATTAAGAGGGTGTGGTTTGCGTGGTTTAGAAGGGATGCAATTTCAAGCGATGCCTTATTACCACGGTTTTTTATTTAGACCATTATTGAAAGTTTCTAAAGAAGAAATTTTATTATATGCTCAAAAAAATAATTTAATATGGGTAGAAGATGATAGTAATCAGGATTTGTACTATCAACGTAATTTTTTGAGATTTTTACTTCCATTTTTTTCTATAAAATGGCCAAATTGGCTAAGTGCTATAAGAAAAACCACTGAAAATTTACAAAAAAATTCTAAACTTTTTGAGGAATATTTGGCTGATGATTTAGATAATCATTTAAAAAGCAATCGTTTTTATTACAAAGATTTGTCTTTGCTTAAAATAGAGACATTGGTTAGTTATTGGTTTTATCGGGATTTTAATATAATTATAAATCGTTCTCAGCGTACAGCAATTTTGGAGATGGTTAATGCTAGCGCGACGAATAATCCTTTTATAAAAATAGGTGATTTTTGTATTTTTAGGTATAAAAATTGCTTGTATATAGATGATTTAGAAGTTTTCGGTGGTAAAATTTTTCTAAATAATAATATGAATTTTAAAAAAGAAGATTTTTATGTAGCTTATTATCAGGGTGGAGAAAAAATTAAGCTATTGCGTCGTGGGCATACGCATCGTCTTAAGAAACTTTTTCAAGAATGGCAAGTTCCTTTCTATAAGCGTAGAAAAGTTCCTTTGCTTTTTTATCAAGATCAATTAGTGGCTATTATTGGCTTTGAAAATAATGGTTTTATTCATCATTATGAAGTTATTAAAACGACTAAAACTTGGGAAATTGTTTTTAGTGATTAATTTTTTATCAGTTTAATTTGAAGGAAGTTAAATACAAGGGTTTAGGTATAAATTTATAGTTTATTTACTTAGTTATTCACATTTTTTGTGAATAAAAGTTAATCTTATTTTTAGTTTTAAGTTGTAGGTGTTGTCTGTAATGTCAGTCATTAAGCCATTTTTTATATGAATGTATCATTAAGTTGCTTCACAAAAATAGAAAATTTCATTTGAGTTATACACATTTTAGAATGTTAGGTTTAGAAGGTAAATTTATTTTAGAATAATTAATCAGTTGACTCTTTTTGGTATCATAATAAAATTAAATAACGGGGTAATTTTTAGAGGTGCGTATATGACTACTTTATTGTTAATTTTAGATGGTTGGGGTTATAATTTAGAACAGAAGGGGAATGCAATTGCTTTAGCTAAAACTCCTAATTTTGATTATTTATGGAACAATTACCCGCATGCGCTTTTGTCGGCTTCTGGATTAGATGTAGGATTGCCTGAAGGTCAGATGGGTAATTCTGAAGTTGGACATTTGCATATTGGTTCGGGATGCACTGTTATGCAAGAGTTAACTAATTTAGAATTAGCAATAGAACAAGGTACTTTTTTCAAAAATTCAGTATTGCAGAGAAATTTAGATATTGCAAAACATAATGATAAAAAAGTACATATTATGGGATTGTTGTCTACTGGTGGAGTACATAGTCATTTGCAGCATATCGAAGCTATGGTGGAAATGGCAGTTAAAAATGGTAATAAGAAGATATTTCTTCATGCTTTTCTAGATGGTCGTGATACACCTCCTAAATCAGCAGAGAATTTTATACAGATTTTGCAAGAGAAATTATCTAGTTTAGGTAGTGGAAGTATTGCTACTTTATGCGGTCGTTTTTACGCAATGGATCGAGATAAAAGATGGGATCGAATTGAGAAGGCTTATAATCTTTTGGTAAAAAAGCGAGCAGATTTTGTTTATTCTTCAGCTTTAGAAGGTATTCAAGCAGCGTATCAACGAGGGGAAACTGATGAGTTTGTACAACCTACTTTATTGGATAGTGAAGGTTGTGTCGAAGACGGTGACGTAGTATTTTTTATGAATTTTAGAGCTGACCGAGCAAGAGAAATTAGTTATGCTTTTACTAAAGAGCAATTTTTAGAATTTGAGCGTCATCGGGTTAATTTAGGTGGATATGTGACATTGACTCAGTATGCTAAAGATTTAGTAACGGAAGTAGCTTATCCGCCAAAGCAGTTAAAAAATATTTTGGGGGAAGTTGTTGCTAATGCTGGTTTAAAGCAGTTAAGGATTGCAGAAACAGAAAAATATGCTCATGTTACTTATTTTGTTAATGGTGGCAGAGAAGAAGCTTTTGTTGGTGAAGAGCGAGTTTTAGTTCCTTCTCCTAAAGTTGCTACTTACGACTTGCAGCCAGAAATGAGCCTTTATGAAGTAACAGATAAATTATTGCAAGCTATAGAAAGTAGAAAATTTGATTTGATTGTAGCTAATTTTGCTAATACAGATATGGTTGGTCATACTGGTAAATTAGAGGCTGCGATTTGCGCTGTGGAAAAAGTAGATGAGGCTATAGGTAAAATTTTAGAGGCTTTACGACAAACAAATGGTGAAATGGTTTTGATTGCTGATCACGGTAATGCTGAAAAAATGATTAATTTGGATACTAATGTTCCTCATACTGCTCACACTACTAACTTGGTTCCTTTTATATATTTTGGTAGATCAGCTGAGACTTTAGTCGCTGAGGGAAAATTAATCGATGTTGCTCCTACTATTTTATATTTAATGAATTTGAATATTCCTAAAGAGATGAGTGGTAGGATTTTAGTGAAGTTAGATGGTTAATAAAATTGTTTGTTTATTTTTGGGGTGGTTGATTTGTTTGCAAGTTGTTGCTTTACCACCTCAAAATAAGTTAGAACAAGTTAATAAACAAATTGATAAGCTGCAGAAAGTTATTAATCAGGAAAAAACGCATTCGTTGATTTTAAAAAATAATCTTGAACAACACCATTTATCTTTAAAAAATATTGAAAAGCGTTTATCTGATCAGCGAGAAGTTGTAAAAGTAAAGCAACAAAAGATTTTGAATTATCATCGGTCAATTAGAGAGAATCAACAAGATTTTTTTAGTAGCAAAAATCAGTTAAATGATCGGTTACGTGACTGGTACTTACGTCCCAAAAATAGTTTATGGTTGAGTGGAGATAAGCGAGTTTTAGAAGATCTTTATACAATTTATTTTAGAAATTGGTTTAATCAACAGCAAAGGTCTTTGACCGAAAAAGTAGACGTTTTAGTTCAAAATCAAGATTTAGTAGAAAAGGTAATTAAACAAAGAAATAAAATAGCAAAGCATTTAGATTTTACTGAAAAAAATCATTTACAATTAAAAAAGGTAACTGAACAAAATAAAATTACTTTAGAACAGTTAGATCGTAACTTAAAAATTAAACAAGCTAACCTAAAACAGTTATTAATAGAAAAAAGAAAATTAGAAAAATTGATTGCTGATTTAGTAAAAGAAACTGCTAGAACTAATTTGTCTTCATTTTCGGCTTATTGGCCAGGTGAAGGTAAAGTAATTGTTAAATTTGGAAGTAAAATTCAAGATACTCAATGGCAAAATAATAATTTAATTATACAAATGAAGCATCGTAAGTTTAGTGCTGTCGCTCCTGGTAAAGTAATTTTTGCGGGTCCTTTAAAAGGATATGGGTTATTATTGATTTTAGATCATCAGAACGGTTTTGTAAGTATTTATGGAAATGCTTGTAAGCTTTATAAATTAACGGGTTGTCAAGTTGATCAACAGGAAAAATTAGGAGAAATTATTGATCAAAATGGTCAGTATAATCTTTATTTTGCGATTAAAAAAAATGGTAAGGCGATTGATCCTGAAAAAATATTTATAAAAAAGTATTAGCTTTTGTTGTTATTTTGCTTGTTTATAGTCTTTTAGCTTTTTTAGAAATGACAAAAAATATATAATTTTTTTAATTATAAAAAAATTGGACAAATGAAAAAAAATGAGTTAAAGTGCCAGCCTTGTTTTTTGTAAGAGGTAAAAAATGAAAAAAACTTTATTTACTTTAGCGCTGATTAGTGGTTCAGTGTTCGCGGGGGGGTATTCTTTATCAGAATATTCTGTTACTAATTTAGGTAGAGCTTTTGCAGGTGCTGGGGTTAACGGTGATGATTACTCTGCTATTGCTTTTAATCCGGCTGGTATGGTTTTATTAGACTCTGGGATACAAGGCAACCTTCATGGAGTATTTTTAGATACAGAGGTTCGTGGAACAGTTGACAGTGGCCCAGCAGGTGGTAGTGGAGCTTATACTCAAGCTTTTTTACCTTCATTTTTTGCTCAGAAAGCATACGGTAATTGGCGTTTCGGTTTAGGAGTTTATTCACCATTAGGTTTGGAGATTACTTATCAAGATCCATCTTGGGTTGGGCGTAAACATGCAATTTCTTCTAAGGTGGTTTCTTTGGATTTTGCGCCTACTGTTGCTTACCAGTTAAATCGTTATTTATCTTTAGGAGCAGGATTATATTTTGAATATCTATCCGCAGAGTTGACTAATAATACTCCTGGGTATGATAGTTTTTCTGAATTGAAAGCAGATGGTTGGAAATGGGGAGCTAACGTTGGTGTAATGATGCAACCTTTTACGCAAACTAAAATTGGGGTAAGTTATCGTACTCAGAATGTTAATCATTTAGAGGGGAAGCATAGTATTTACAATTATGCAAGGAAAAATACAAATGCTCATTTAGCTTCTCCAGCGCAACTTTTGGTATCGTTAAATCAGGGCATTACTGAACGTTTAAAAGTAATGTTTAGCGCTAAATGGACTAAATGGGATTGTTTTTCTGTTCTAAATATTCGTTCAGATGTTGATGCTGTGCCTGGGAATCAAATTGTAGTACAGGAACGTTGGCGTAATGTTTGGATGTTTTCAGGAGGGTTTGATTATAAACTGTGTGAGCGTTGGACTACTCGTTTAGGATTTGCTTTTGACCAAACGCCGGTTTCTTCTGCTGAATATCGTACGGCAAGGATTCCTGATAATAACCGCTTTATATTATCAGCTGGTTTAGGTTATCGTTATAATAATTATCAAGTTGATTTAGCTTATGCCCATTATTTTGTAAATGAAGCGAAGATTAATAACACTAATAATGGTAGTACTATAAAAGCTAATGCTGAAATGGTAGGGAATCTTGTCGGTCTATCTTTTCAATATCATTTTTAATTAGTGATTTAATATTATAGACAGTAGAAACGGTCTGAAAATTTAGATTTTTAGGCCGTTTTTTTTATGTACTTAATTACATTAGGTTAAATACCGAGTAACCAAATTTTTTCGAATCGTTAGAATAAACGACATGAAAATTCAAATGGTAATAGTGGACCATCAAAATAGCTTTGTGTTGATGGTTAAATGTGGTGATAAAATTCTATTTAAGGAAGTAGTTAATAAAGATTTACCAACTCGAGCGATCATAAAAATAGTATTGGGAGTTAGAAATTCTTTTCGTTTTTGCTTTTGGCAGGATGTAGTTTTGTCTTTACCGGGTGCCGATTTTTTAAATTTATTTTCATTTACTGATCCTAAATTTTTGAAAACTTGGCTGAAAACTCAAATTGGCAGCGATAATTTAGCAGTTGATTACTATATCGGCGCGAAAGAGATTTTAGTTTGGGGTAATGAAAAGAAGAGACTAAAACATTTATTTTCGCAGTATAAAAAATGGAAAATTTTAATTAGTAAAATAATGAATCCAGTAAATTTTTGGTTGGATAAAATTTTTGATCAATCCGAAAAGAAGCTAAATTTAGCGATTTTTATGAATAAATATATATTAGCGTGGCAAAATTTTGGTAATCAGTGGGAGTTTAAACTGCTAGATGATTTAGCTGAATGTTTAGAATTTATTGACTTTAGAATTAATTGTGAATTGCAAATTTATAATTTTAAACAAAATAATGAAGATGAGCTTAAAGTGCTAGGTTTACGAGGTAATTTAGTTAGTTTATTAGAGGGAATATGTTAAAAGGATATTTATTCTGGAAAAATTGGCAAAATAATATTTTTTTTCTACTTATTTGGTTTTTTGTTATTTTAGTGGTTAATTTTCTGGGTAAAGTTGAAAAAATACCTTTAAATAAAGAAATTGTAACGGTAGACCAGGGTGAACTTATTAATGAAGAGCTTCGTTATAGTAAATTAAACAAACTAGTAGAGTTTTTAAATCGATTTGATAATGAATTTAGTGAGTTTAGTTTTAATGAAATGGAGGGTGATTTATTTAAAGTTAAATTGACGGGTGAAGCTTTTGATTTTAGTAGTTTAGCTGAATTGCTATTTAATTTGCGTCGATATTACAGAGTAGATTTGGTTAAATTACATTCTAAATTTCCTTATATTTTTCAATTAGAAGTTTTTTATGGTTAGTAAAACTTTATCTGGGATTTTAGAAAAAATTTTAATATTTTTAATTTTATTTACTTTGTTTTATAGTTATTTTTTATATAAAAATAATCAAGAAAATTATAAAAAAAATATTAAAATTGATAATAAAATATTAGTTCAAAAAGCAAAACCTTCTATTCTAGAAGGTGTAGATTTTTTAAGAAAATTAGAAACTTTGTTTGTTGGGGTTCAATTAGAAGATTTTCAGTTTAGTGAAAATAGTATTACTTTAGCTTTTAAAGGCGAAGAGCATGACTTAAAAAAATTTTGGAATAATATTTTAGTAGAGGAAGATTTTTGGGTAATATCAGCGTTTTATATGAGTAACAATTATCTGCGTTTAACTTTTAAGCAAGATCATAATGACAAGATATTGGATAATATTAAATGGAACAAAACTTGGTTCGGTAAAAAAAATAATGTTTGGAAATTTAATCAACTGAACTTAGTAACTGTTTTTGTAGATAATGGTGAGCAGATTGCTGTATTGCGTTATCCTAGCCAAGATTTAGTTACGGTTAAAAAGGGTGATAAAATTCACGATTGTCGAGTTACTGAATTAGATTTTCAAAAAATAAAATGTCAAGACGAACGAAAATTAGAACGAGGTATTCGATAAAATGATGAAAATAATGAGTTTTATTTGTCTTATGTTTTGGTGTAATTTAACTTTTAGTTTTACTCTTCAGTCTAAGGAGTTGAGTTTTAAAGAAATAGTTGTTTTAATGTTAAAGCAGAGTAAAAAAAATTATTGGATAGCGAATAGTCTACCTGAACATGTAATAGAAGTTGATTTTAAAGATGTTGATTTGTTAAAAACACTAAAAACTCTATTACAAACCGAAAATTATTATCTAAAAGATGATGAAGTTGGTTTTACTGTGTTATCAGCAGATAAACGCCGTTTAGAATCTAAAGTTTTTTATCTTAAGCACGCTCATCCCGAAAATATCACTAAAATAATAACGGAGGCAAATTTATTGTCTCATTATGGAAAAATAACTTTTGAAGCGCAACATTCATTATTGGTTGTCAGGGATTATCGTGAAAATCTTTTGGAGATAGAGCAAAATTTAAAGCAGTTGGATCAACCAGTTAAACAAATTTTAATAGAGGCAAAAATTATTAGTATTGATAAAAATTATACTCAACAATTTGGTTTAGCTTTAAAAGTAGAAAAGGGGCTAAATATTACTCCTGATGCTTTAGTGGTTAATTTAGCTAAAATTGCTCCTCAATGGTTGAATTATCAACTTAATGCTCTGGAAAAGTCAGGGCATGGTAAAGTAATTTCTCAACCTTCTTTATTTACTAAAAATCGTCAAGCTGCTAGCATAGAAACTGGCGCGGAAGTTCCTTACTTAGAAAGAAATCGTCATGGCGATGCTAGTACTGTCTTTAAAAAAGCGGTTCTTTCTTTATTAGTGACGCCGGAAGTTACTTCGAAAGGGGAGATTAATTTATCATTACAAATTAATCAGGATAAGGTGGCTAATGGTATTAAGGAGGTGCAGGCTCCAATTATAAATACTCGTAAAGTAAAGACTCAGATAAAATTACGTAATGAAGAAACTGCTGTTATTGGCGGAATTTATGAATGGCAAAATGAAGAATTTAAAAATAGTTTACCGTTTGTTGGTAGAATTCCGGTACTTAATTGGTTAGTTTCAGATAAAAGTAAAAATATTGAACAAAGAGAGATGTTGATTTTGGTGACGGCTAAAATTTTGTAAAAAGCAATTAAATTAATTTTTGTTTAAAAAAAATTAAAAAAAAGATAATTAAATATTGTAATTAAAATAGAAATGGGGTACATGAATATTACTTGTAAAATGAAATTATAACAAACTATTGAGTTAATTTAAAATAAAAGGGCATATATGAAAAGAACCGCTGAATTTGTTTCGTTAGGGCATCCGGATAAAACTGCTGATTACATTTCTAGTTATGTGTTGGATCAGATGATTCTTCAAGATAAAGATGTTAAGTATGCAGTCGAAGTTTTGATTAAAGATAACACCGTGGTTTTGGGTGGAGAAATTAAGGGTAATGTAGATTTATCTTTATTGGATGATTACGTAAGAGAAGCTTTGCGTAATATCGGATATGATGAAAAATACGCATTGAAGTGGGGCGATTACGCTATTAATATTAATAAAATTAAAATTATTAATTTAATTGGTAAACAATCTGCAGAAATTAATCAGGGGGTAATGCAAAATGGATGGGGTGATCAAGGGGTTTTTGTTGGCTATGCTTGTCAAGGGGATGGTTTAATTAATAGGGAACTTTATTTAGCTAGAATCTTAAATCAAGCACTTTATCACAAAGCATTACAAAGTGATAACTTAGGACTTGATATTAAAACTCAGGTTACTTTAGATGAACAGAATAAAATTGAAACAGTAGTAGTTGCAATTCCAATGTTAAAATTTGAGGACTTAACTGATTTTGTAATCGAAGTTTTAGAAGAAAAACCTAATAATATTATCATTAATGGGACAGGTGCATACAGGTATCATTCTTCTATTGCCGATTGTGGAATTACTGGGAGAAAATTGGCTTGTGATTTTTATTCTACTGCGTCTCCTATTGGGGGAGGGAGTCCATGGACAAAAGATGGTAGTAAAGCAGATTTAACTTTAAATTTATATGCACGTAAATTAGCTGTGGATTATTTGCAGGATAATGATGAGTGTTTTGTATTTTTGTCATCATGCATTGGACGCTCACAATTACCGAGTGCTGTAGTTAAAAAAAATAAGAATAATATATCAACGTTTGAAACAATCGTTATAGATAAAACTCCTAATGAATTAATAGAACAGTTGGGTTTAAATACTCCAATTTTTGCTAAGTTATGCTCTTGTGGATTAATTAGTCGAGTTAATAGGTAAATAAATAACCGGTTAAAATTTATTTTGTATGATGTAGAATTTATTTTTAACCGGTTAAAAAATTATAATTCTTCGTTTGGTTTCTTGTTGTAATATGAATTATAAAAATCTATTACATTATTGTGGATAAATTGCCAGTGAATCATTGCGAGATCATAATCTTCGGCTAAGCAGCTGCTGTGATTGGTGCTATATTGAGTAACGTTGCAATTTTTATAAGCTTTTTTTATTAAATTATTAATTCTTTTGTTAAACTCTTCGATAGTTTGTATTTGTTCTAAAGTTACTCCTCCTGCAATATAATCTAGAATTTCATTGGAATTTAATTTTATTATCATAGTTAATCTCCGAAAAATAAAAGTATGTTCAGAGTAAAATAAATAAGTTTATAATAGTACTCGTTATTTTTACCATAGGTAAAAGCACTAATTAACATTGGTAGTGCTTGTAAGTGGTTAAATTGCGTGTTAGAATACCGCAGATATGGTGGGGGTTATCGGGAAAGTGAAAACTAGTAATTTTTTATTGTCTACTTTAAAAGAAGAACCAAATGAAGCGGAAGTAGTTAGTCATAAGTTGATGTTACGTAGTGGGATGATTCGTAAGTTAGCTTCTGGAATCTACACGTGGTTACCTTTGGGAATCAAGGTGTTAAGGAAGGTTGAAAAAATTATTAAGGAAGAAATGGATAAAATTGGTATGGAAATCTTGATGCCTTCGTTGCAGCCATCTGAACTTTGGGTTAGGTCGGGACGTTGGAATCAATATGGTGATCAATTATTGAAATTTAAAGATCGTAACCAACATGATATGTGTTTTGCGCCTACCCACGAAGAGGTAGTTACTTCATTAATGAAGAACGAGTTAAAAAGTTATAAGCAATTGCCGGTAGTATTTTATCAGATTCAAACTAAATTTAGGGATGAGCTTAGACCTCGTTTCGGGGTAATGCGAAGTCGGGAGTTTATTATGAAAGATGCATATTCTTTCCATTTGACTGAAGAATCAATGCATCATACTTATAAACAGATGTACCAAGTTTATAGCCGTATTTTTCAGCGTTTAGGTTTAAAGTATAGAGCAGTTTTAGCAGATAGTGGTTCCATTGGTGGGAATCGTTCGCAAGAGTTTCAGGTGTTGACTGACGCTGGTGAAGATTTAATTGCATACTGTGAAGACGGCGAATATGCCGCGAATATAGAGTTAGCGGAATCTTTAAAGCCTGAAGTGAAAGGTGAAAGGAAAGTAATTTTTTTAGCTAAAGAAAAAATAAGTACTCCTCAAATAAAATCTGTAAAAGAGGTGGCCGATTTTTTTAAAATAGAAAAGCAAAAGGTTTTAAAAACTTTAATCGTTAAAGGAAAGGAGGTCCCGTGGGTCGCTTTAGTTTTACGAGGAGATCACGAAATTAACGAGACTAAGGTTGCAAAATTATCGGAAATATTTTGTCCATTAACTTTTGCTACTGAAGAGGAATTGCTAGAAATTTGTGGGTGTAGTAGGGGTAGTATCGGACCTTTAAATTTAAATATACCGGTTATTGTAGATCAAGATGCTTTTTTAGTTGATAATTTTGTGTGTGGAGCGAATGAAGAAGGGTATCACTATCGTAATTTAAATTGGTTACGTGATTTAGAATGTAGTAGAATTTGCGATATACGTAAAGTTGTAGAAGGTGATTTGAGTCCTGATGGGAAAGGTAAGTTAAAAATTACTCGTGGTATTGAAGTAGGACATATTTTTGAATTGGGGCGTAAATATTCAGATAATTTACAAGCTGATATTCTAGATGAAAATGGAAGAGCGGTAACTATGTATATGGGGTGTTATGGAATTGGAGTAAGTAGAACGGTAGCTGCTGCTATCGAGCAATGTCATGATGCGAGGGGAATTATTTGGCCGGTTAGTTTAGCTCCTTTTACAGTAATAATTATTCCGATAAATTATCATAATTCTTATCGAGTAAGAGATTTGGCGGACGATTTGTATTATAAATTTTTAGATAATCGTGTGGAAGTTTTGTTGGAAAATCGTAAAGAACGAGCAGGAGTTTTATTTGCGGACGCAGATTTAATTGGCATACCTTATCGTATTGTGATATCGGAAAATAATTTAGAAAAGGGGTTGATTGAGTATAAAGAAAGGGCAAGTAACAATACTGAATTAATTGGTATTGAAGAGGTAGTAGGTTTTTTAAAAAATAAAATTCAGAAGCAATTGTTAGAGGGGTAATTGATGCCAATATTTGAATATCGTTGTTTGGATTGTAGACATGAGTTTGAACAATTTAATTTATCTTCAAAGGCTGTGGAGCGAGTAGAATGTCCATTATGTAAAAGTATCAAAGTAGAAAAAATGATTTCACTAAGTGGTTTTAGATTAAAAGGTAATGGTTGGTATCAAACTGATTTTAAAAAGCAAACAGGTGAAAAATAAAAAATGAGAATTTATTGTGGTTTGGTAGATCAAAGTTATTTAGGAAAAACTATTGAATTGTTTGGTTGGGTTGATCATTTTAGGGTACATGGAAATAAATTAGCTTTCATTAATTTGCGAGATCGTTTCGGAATTGTGCAGATAGTAGTAGAGGATGATATAAATTTGAATTTAGTGGCTGATTTGCATCCAGAAACAGTGTTGCATGTTATTGGGAAAGTGCGTTTACGTCCTGAAAGTTTGATTAATAATAACATGAAAACTGGTAGTTTAGAATTGTTAGCTGAGAAGTTAACAGTATTAGGTAAAGCTAACCCACTCCCTTTTAATTTAACCGATTTTCAAAAGGTAAATGAAGAGTTGCGTTTAAAGTATCGTTATTTGGATTTACGTCGCTCTGAAGTTGTGCGTTGTTTAAGTTTGCGTTCTAAAATTACTCATTTTGTCCGCAATTTTTTTGATAAAAATCATTTTTTGGAAGTTGAAACACCAATATTAACAAAGAGTACGCCGGAAGGAGCTAGAGATTTTTTAGTGCCTTCTAGGTTGAATAAGGGTTCTTTTTATGCGCTTCCTCAGTCTCCTCAAATTTTTAAACAATTATTGATGGCTGGAGGGATAGATCGTTATTATCAGATTGCTAAATGTTTTCGTGATGAAGATTTAAGAGCTGATCGTCAGCCAGAATTTACACAAATTGATGTGGAGATGAGTTTCGCTGATATTAACGAAATTACCAATTTACATGAGCAGTTGATTCGTGATTTGTTTAAAGAACTTTTACAAGTTAAACTACCTGATTCATTTTTAAGGTTGTCATATCAAGAAGCGATAGAACGTTATGGTTCGGATAAGCCAGATTTGCGTTGTAGCTGGGAGTTGCAAACAATTACTTCTTTGGCGGCTAGTTGGAATTTGCCTTGGTGGCAAAATGATAGTTTGATTGTGGCATTGAAGTTGCCGAGTATTGATGTTACGCGTAAACAATTAGATTTATGGACAGAGTTGGGAAGTAAATTTGGATTGGGTAAGTTGTTAATTTTAAAAACTAGTGATTCCGAAATTAATCTATCTTCAGTTAGTGGGTCATTATCAAAATTTTTGAATGAAGATACTTTAGCTAGTTTGAAAAATCGTTTGTTACTTAAACCGAAAGATAGTTTGTTGATAGGCGTAGGGATTGGGCAAAAAGTTTATGAAGCCATGGGAGAAATTCGTTTAAAATCAGCTAGAGAATTTAATGCTATTGAAAAAGGTTGGAAACCTTTATGGGTAGTTGATTTTCCGATGTTTATTGAAGATCAGGGAAAGATTACTTTTATGCATCATCCCTTTACGATGCCTTTGGATGCTGATCCTGGTAAAATTATTAATGAGCCACTTAAGCTTAAGTCTTTAGCTTACGATTTAGTGCTGAATGGTAACGAATTAGGGGGAGGTTCGATTAGAATTCACGATTATGATATGCAAATGGCAGTGTTTAAAGTGTTAGGTTTTTCAGAAAGTTTAGTTCATGAACAATTTGGGCATTTGTTGTCTGCATTTCAGTATGGTTATCCACCAGAAGGGGGAATGGCTATTGGATTAGATAGGTTAGTGATGTTGATGAGTGGGGCTTCTTCTATTCGAGAAGTGATTGCATTTCCAAAAACTCAGACAGGAGGATGTTTATTAACAACTGCTCCAGGAGTAGTTAGTGATATTCAAATGGATGAATTAGGTATTAAATTGAAAAATTAGTAGAGGTTAGCGTGTCAGGACATAGTAAATGGGCGAATATTAAAAGAAGAAAAGGTAAGCAGGATGCAGCAAGGGGTAAAGTTTTTACCAAAATTATTCGAGAAATAACTGTGGCTGCTAGAATGGGAGGAGGGGATATTGCTGGTAATCCACGGTTACGTTTAGTCGTAGATAAAGCGTTAAGTCAAAATATGACGAAGGATACTATTGATCGTGCGATCAAACGTGGTGCTGGTGGTGAAGAAGGGAGCAATATGGAGACCATTTGGTATGAGGGTTATGGTCCATCGGGTATAGCCATTTTAGTTGAATGTTTGACTGATAATCGCAATCGTACTGTTAGTGAAATAAGACATGCATTTAGTAAGCGTGGTGGAAATTTGGGTACTAGTGGTTCGGTTAGTTATTTATTTAAGGATCAAGGTGTTATCACGGTTAGTCAAAAAGTATCAGAGGAACATTTAATGGAAGTCGCATTAAATGCTGGTGCAGAGGATGTTAATTATGATGAAGAGAATGGTTCAGAAATTATTTGTACTCCCGAATATTTTTGGTCGGTTAAAGAAGTTCTAGATCGGGAAAATATAATTTGTGAAGGGGAAATTTTAAAAATTGCTTCAGTGCGTAATGCTTTAGATAAAGAGAATAGTTTGAAAGTTATGGATTTGATTGACGATTTGGAAAATTTAGATGATGTGCAGAATGTCTATACTAATGGAGATTTTTCGGAAGAAGTTTTGAGTGAAGAATGATTGTTTTGGGAATAGATCCTGGATCTAACTGTACAGGTTATGGACTTTTGAGCTTAGTAGGTAAACGCCATAGTTACTTGGCTAGTGGTTTTTTTAAACTGTCTAAAAATGATTTTGTTGTTCGTTTAAGTGAATTGTATAATAAAATTTCTGAGGTTATTGAGTGTTATAAACCTGATGAAGTAGCAATTGAAAAAGTATTTATGTGTAATAATTTTAATTCTGCGTTGAAATTAGGTGAGGCACGTGGAGTTCTTATGGTTGGGGCTAGTAAGTATGGAGCTAAAATTTTTGAGTATGAACCCAGGAAAATAAAACAAACAGTTACTGGGTTTGGTGGAGCTGAAAAAGATCAGATTCAAAGAATGATGAAAAACTTATTAAATTTACCGACAATGACTTTACAAGCTGATGAGGCAGATGCTTTGGCCATTGCTTATTGTCATACGGTTTGGAGATAATAAAGATGATTGGACTTTTAAAAGGTAAGGTTTTCAATAAAAATTTAACAGGAATAATTTTGCTAGTTAATGATGGAGTGGGTTATGAAGTACAAATGCCTTTAGGAGATTTGGAAAAAATTTTATTAAATGAAGAAATTGTGGTTTACATACATTTGGTTATTAGGGAGGATGGGCATTTTTTGTATGGTTTTTTGCAAGAAAAAACTCGTAATCTTTTCAGGGAGTTAATTAAAGTAAGTGGTATAGGGGCTAAAATTGCGTTGGCTATTTTGTCGGTAATGGATAGCGAAGAAGTTTTGCAAAGTATTATTACAGAAAATTTTGATAATTTAGCTAGGGTGAATGGTATTGGAACAAAAACAGCTAAACGTTTAGTAATGGAGTTAAAAGATCGGGTTGCTAAGTTTGAGTTTTCAATTGAAAATAGTACTTTCGATGGTCTATCGGACGCGGTTAGTGCTTTAATTAGTTTAGGATATAGTAGTGCTACTGCTCGTAAAATGTTAGAACCTTTTAAAGGACAACATTTATCTAGTGATATTTTAATAAAAAAAGCTTTGCAAAGGGTTAAATAGTTATGGATAGGGAGCGTTTGGTTACGGCAAATACTTGTCAAGATGATTTGGTCGATAATATTCTTCGTCCTAAACGTTTAAGTGATTATATTGGTCAAGATTTGGTAAAAGAGCAATTGCATATTTTTATTCAAGCGTGCTTAAAGAGAAGGGAAGCTCTAGATCATGTTTTAGTTTTTGGACCACCTGGATTAGGTAAAACAACATTAGCTGGTGTAATTGCTACAGAACTAGGTGTCAATATTCGCCAGACTTCTGGCCCAATATTAGAAAAAGCTGGTGATTTAGCGGCTATTTTAACTAATTTGGAACCTAATGATATTTTATTTATTGATGAAATTCATCGCTTAAGTCCAGTTATTGAAGAAGTTCTATATCCAGCAATGGAAGATTATCGTTTAGATATTATTATTGGTGAAGGTCCGGCGGCGCGCTCAATAAAAGTAGATTTGCCACCTTTTACATTAATAGGAGCTACAACTAGAGCTGGTTTGTTAACTTCTCCTTTGCGGGATCGTTTTGGAATTATTCAACGTTTAGAATTTTATCAGGAGCAAGATTTGGCTAAAATTATTAGTCGTTCAGCTAATTTATTAAATGTTGATATAGAAACGAATGGTACTTTAGAGATGGCAAGACGGTCGCGAGGTACACCTCGTATTGCAAATCGTTTGCTTCGTAGAGTTAGAGATTTTGCACAGATCAAAGCTGATGGAGTTATTACTCAGCAAGTAGCTGATCAAGCATTAATTTTATTAGGAGTTGATCAAAAAGGGTTTGATGCACTGGATCGTAAGTTGCTATCTGTTATGTTGGAAAAATTTGATGGAGGTCCCGTAGGTATCGAGACTTTATCGGCAGTTTTAGGTGAAGAAAAGGGAACTATTGAAGATGTTTTGGAACCGTATTTGTTACAACAGGGGCATTTGTTGCGTACTCCTCGTGGCAGGGTAGTTAGCCAAGAAATTCGCGATTATTTTTTTAAAGTGTAACTTAGTGATAGGAAAAAATGAATTTTAAATTGTTGGGTTTTTAGTTATTAAAGTGATAGTTATAGGTGTTATTTAAGAGTTATAATGTGCGACGTTTATTGGTGATTTTTTAATTGTTTTATTTTGGCATATTTACTTGATTATCTTTTTTAATTTCTCAAATTATGAGAGGCTAGATTGGGCGTTGGTAAATCTAGCCAAATAATTTTTCCATCTGCTGGATTTTTTTGAGAAATTTGATACTTAGATAAAAACTTTTGAGCTTCTAAAGACCAATTGGTGTTTGGACGGTTAATTACGATTAAACATGTATTTTCTAATATTTTTTTTGATTTATACCAATTAGGAAAAGTTAAAAAACTATCTAATCCCATAATCAAACATAAAGAAAAAGGATAATTATTTTTGAAATGAATAACTGTGTTATAAGTATAAGAAGGAGTGGTATTTCTTATCTCATATTCCCATATTTTGCAGTAAGTTAATTTTTCTATAGATTGTCTTAGCCTGCTTAAACGCTCTTCATTAGAATAAAAAGTTTTATTTTTAAATGGTGATCTAAAACATGGAGTGAACCATATTTCTAAAAGATTAATATGTTGGTAAACCTGTTGAGCTACGGATATGTGCCCGGCATGTACCGGATCAAAGCTTCCACCAAAAATACCTATGTATTCTTTTTTAGCTTTCATTTTTTTCGGAATTGATTGCTAATTGGACTAAATTAGGTTTAATGATTGGGCTTAGTTTATTAACATTAATTATATTAATATTTTTGCCGCGTTTTCCTGGATTATTACGGTATTGTTCCATTTCTATGGTTAACTGTCCCTTAGTAGTATCAACTTTAAAAGTATCTTGCCAATTTATTGGTCTAATTATAGTTAACTTTTCATTTTTATTTAGGCTAATTAACTTAGTACCTTTACCACGATTTAAAACAGGAATTTTCTTAAAGTCAATAACTAGTATTTTTCCAGAAGAACTAATCAGCATTAATCCTTCAAAATCTTTAATTAAAAATGGTTGTAAAGGTAGATAATTGGTAGATATTTTTAGGAAATTTCTACCTTGGCGGTGGTTGGTAATTAAGTTTTTTAGCGGACTAATAAAACCATATCCTTCTTCACTAACAAAAATAGCTAATTCATCTGGTTCACCTAATAAAATCCAGGCAGGAGGTGCATTTAGATTTAATTTAGCGCTTAATGGTTCTCCTAGAGTACGATTAGAAGGTAAATTTTTAGTTTTTAAAGTATAACATTTTCCACTTTGATCTAAAACAATAGTAGGTTGCTGGGTTTTACCGTAGGTTACTTGTTTTAAGGAGTCTCCATTTTTATATTGTAGTGATTCAATATTAATATTTTTACTAGCTCTAATCCAACCGTGTTGGGATAAAATAACGGTAATGGGATCATTAGAGAGATTTTTTTCTAGATCTAAAATTTTTGCTGGTTGACGAGTAATTAATTTAGTTTTTCTTTGGTCTCCAAATTGTTTAATTAAAGATAAAAATTCTTTCTTCATTAATTTTTTAGGGTTCAAAAGGTTGTTCTGATGCTCTTGTAATTGTTTTTGAAGGTCATCTCGTTCTTTTTTTAGTTTATTTTCTTCTATTTTAGCTAGAGCTTTTAATTTTAATTCTAAAATTGCTTCAGCTTGATAATCGCTTAAATTAAATTGTTCCATTAATATTATTTTAGGGTGTTCTTCATCTCTAATGATTTTGATAACTTTATCTAAATAGTCAAATACGAGGAGTAATCCTTCAATAATTTCTAGGCGTTCTTTAATTTTAGATGAACAAAAATTTAGGCGTTTTATGATTGTGTGTTCCCGGTATGCTAACCATTCAGTCAATATCTGTAATAAGTTTTTAACTTGAGGACGGCGGTTTAAACCAATCATATTTAAATTAATATGGTAGTTATTTTCTAAATCTGTTTTAGCAAATAAATGTAACATTATTTCATCTAGGTTTAATTTTCCTTTGAAGTATAATACTAGGCGAACAGGGGTTTGATGATCTGCTTCATCTCTAAAGTCTTCTAGCATAGGTAGTTGTTTGGTTTGCATTAAATTTGCTAGTTGTTCTTGAATACGAGCAGATGAAATTTGGTAAGGCAAATTAGTGATGATTACTTTTTTATCTTCGGTGATGTAAGTAGCTCTTATCTTTATAGTTCCTGTACCTGTGCGATAAATTTCGGATAATTCCTCAGGAGTATTAATAATTTCTCCTCCGGTGGGAAAATCAGGAGCGGGTAAATAAGTTAATAAGCTATTTAAATCCATATCGGGATTTTCTAGTAAAGCAATACATGCCTTTAAAGTTTCGGTTAAGTTATGAGAAGGAATATAAGTTGACATTCCTACAGCGATGCCCATAGCTCCATTTAGTAGAATATTAGGCACTTCTGTTGGCAATAGAATCGGTTCTTGCATTGTACCATCAAAATTTGTTCCCCAATCGGTAGTGCCGAGTTCTAATTCTCGAAGTAATAAAATAGTATAATTTGATAAGCGTGCTTCGGTATAGCGCATAGCAGCAAAAGATTTCGGGTCATCAATGGATCCCCAGTTTCCTTGTCCATCAATTAGTGGGTATCGATATGAAAAATTTTGTGCCATTAAGACCATAGCTTCATAGCATGCTGCATCTCCGTGAGGATGGTATTTACCTAATACGTCACCTACAGTACGAGCAGATTTTTTAAATTTTGCTGTGTTTTTTAAACCTAATTCAGACATAGCATAAATGATGCGGCGTTGTACCGGTTTTAAACCGTCTTCTAGCCTCGGTAATGCTCGGTCCAAAATAACAGCCATAGCATAATTAAGATAGGCATCTTCGGCGAATTGTTTTAAAGATATCTTTTCCATACTATCATTACTATATTCTCTAATTTTGAGGATAACAGAAATTACAAAATATTGCACATTTTTTGGATTACAAAAAATAATTTTTAGTGCGTTATGCTCTTTTAACTAAAATTTAATATTTGTTTTGCATATAAATTATACAAATAAATTACAATAGAGGTTTATATGAAAATATTATCAAATAATTTAGATTTGGTTTGTGGTGGTGGTACAATGTCTAATATGTTGAAGATAGGCATATGTGGTACAGTTGCTTGGTATACTGGTAATTTAAAAGTTTCAACGATATTTACAGGAGTTAAAGTTGCTTCAAAAATAGGTTCAGAAAAAGGTATTGATTTAGATTATATAGCTAATGAGTTTTGTGCAGTAGTTGGGGTTGAAGTTATTAGGCCTCTTGTACGAAATCAGTAAAAGAGTATTGTATGACATGCATTCTAATTGATATTGGCATAAATTAAAATGCATGTTTATTTAAATCTTACTTAGAGTTATGTTACATTCTCCATCTTGAAGCTTAATGCGTAATTGTTTTTGTTTTTTTAGTTGATTTATTTTAGAGATTATCTGGTTGTTTGTTGGATTAAATAATAAACTAAAACCCCTTTTAAGAGGTAGTTCTGGGTTTAAAGTTGTCAGTTTTGTTTCTAAAATGTTAATTTTATTTTGTTGGTTTAATAAATAATGTAAAATTTTTTGTTCCAAAATATTATTAAGGTTTTCTAATAGTTGTAATTTATGGTCAATTATTATGGAAGGGTTTTTTAGACGTATGGATAGGTTATTAATTTTTTGTTGATAATTTCCAAGATATGCATTTATTTTTAATAAAATAATTTTTTTTAATTGTGATAAATTTAGGGTGATTTCTTGGTGTTTTTTAACTATTAATTCAGCCGCAGCAGTTGGAGTAAGAGCACGATAATCAGCGACGAAATCAGCGATAGTGAAATCTGTTTCATGTCCTATAGCACTAATAATTGGTAGTCTTGAAAAATGAATAGCTTCAGCTACTTGTTCACTATTGAATGCAGCTAAATCATCGTAACTACCTCCGCCACGTGCGATAATTAGTAAATCACATTCATTTCTTTTATTAGCTAAATTGATGGCATTAGCTACATTCTGAGCTGCTTCTTTGCCTTGGGTTAGGGATGGATAGACGATAATTTTAAGAGGAAAATTGATAGTAGATATAAGGTCTTTGAGTACAGCACTTTGTGGAGAAGTTATAATTCCTAAAATTTTAGGTAGATAAATAGGTTGCTTATATTTTTTATCAAACCAGCCTAGTTGTTCTATTTTATTTTTTAAAAGAATGAATTGTTTGTAGTTGGTTCCTTTGCCTAATAATTTTAAATGATGGATAACAAGTTGAAAATCACCTTTTGGTGTATACAAGGAAACAGTTGCTTTTGCTAAAACATGCATGCCATTTGCTAATGGAAAATATGGTAATAAAGATTTAAATAAAACGGATTTTATTTGAGCATTATTATCTTTTAATGTAAAATAACAATGGCCAGAAGGTGAAAAATTGAGATTGGCAATCTCGCCTTCTACAAAGATCTCTTCAAACGTTTCTTCTAGGTAACGTTTACTTAGAGTAGCAAGTTCCGAAATTTTAAAAATAATATCATTAAGCATAAATGCATTTATAATTGATCTATAAAAAAAATAAAAGTTAAAAAATAGTTACAATATTACAAAAAGTACTTGACCATTTGTGATTTCGTTGTTATAAGGGATGAATAAAGAGATATAGATATATAGAAGGAGTATTTTATGAATAAAAATGAGTTGATTGAAGCTATTGCTGAAAAATCAGAGTTGTCCAGAGTTGCAGCTGGTCGTGCTTTGTCAGCAACAATTGAAGCAATTACTCAAGCTTTAAGTAAAGGTGATAGTGTTACTTTAGTTGGTTTTGGTAGCTTTTTAATAAGTCAACGAAAAGCTCGTGATGGTCATAATCCACAAACGGGCGAGGTTATGAAGATTCCTGCGATGAAAGTTCCTCGTTTTCGTCCTGGTAAATTGTTGAAAGATGCTGTAAAATAATTTTGTGTAGGGGTACTTAGCTCAGTTGGTAGAGCATCGCCTTTACACGGCGGGGGTCAGGGGTTCGAGTCCCTTAGTACCCACCATCTAGTTATAATTCGGAGGAGTGGTAGTTCAGTTGGTTTAGAACGCCTGCCTGTCACGTAGGAGGTCGCGGGTTCGACCCCCGTCCACTCCGCCATTTTTTTGTGTTTTTTGTTAATTTGGTTTCTAGTTTTGGTTAACAGTGGCAATTGCAGATCAGATAAAAAAAATCATGTGTCATTTTGTGTTTAGTAAAATGATTTTCGAAATATAGTCGCATGTGGGTTTTATTGTAGATATGTAAAAAAGTTTTTGTTTTAAAAGGGTATAAAATCTTTTTGTGTTTTGTTCATTATAAAAATAGGTTTGTATTTTAAATAAAAAACATTGGTCATATGCAAGTTTGTAAATAAAATAAAGGTTAAATAAATTTTTAATATTTTTATCGAATATCTGTAAAGTTTTATATTTGAATAGTATTGCCTTTAAAAAAAAGTAAATGTAAATTTGAACATGAGAGTATGTTTTTAGAGTTTGTGTTTTTAATTATTTTGTAATAGGCAATTATGCGTAATTGGAAAAATATAGCTTTGTATTTTTTTAGTTGTTTTTTTGTGGGATTAATTTTTTTAGGTATATTGGGTATTTATTCGGTTTGGCATCTACCTAAAGTTGATCAACTAAGAGAAGTTAATTTACAAATACCATTAAAAATTTATACTAGCGACGGAATTTTGATCGGTGAATTTGGAGAGAAAAAACGTACTCCTGTTTCTTTGAATAAGATACCCAAAAAATTAATACATGCTATTTTAGATACTGAAGATCAGCGTTTCTACGATCATCAAGGAGTAGATTTTTATAGTTTGTTAAGAGCGGTCCGTTTGTTTTTGGTGTCAGGTAAAAAATCTCAAGGAGCCAGTACAATTACAATGCAAGTGGCACGTAATTTTTTCTTAAATAGAGAAAAAACTTTTATTCGGAAGTTTAATGAGATTTTGTTAGCAATTAAAATTGATCGTAATCTAAGTAAAGAAGAGATATTAGAATTATATCTTAATAAAATATATTTTGGTAATCGAGCTTATGGAGTAGCTGCGGCAGCACAAGTTTATTATGGAAAAGAGTTAGAAGAACTAACTGTTGCAGAAATGGCAATGATTGCTGGTTTGCCTCAGGCACCTTCCAGAGATAATCCTTTGGTTAATCCTAATGCGGCTTGTAAACGTAGGGAGCATGTTTTATTACGGATGCGAGAAAATAACCACATTTCTGAACAAGAGTATCGCATAGCTTTAGAGGAAGATATTATTCCGAAGCGTAAACTAGATAAAACAATTCAAGCTCCTTATGTGGCTGAAATGGTAAGAAATGTTTTGTTAGAAAAATTTGGGGACATGATCTACGATTCTGGTTTAGTAGTTTGGACTACTATCGATTCTGAATTGCAGCAAAAAGCTAATCAAGCTATTTGGGAGGGGGTTTTAGCTTATGATATGAGGCATGATTATCGTGGTCCAGAGGGAAAAATTCTTGAGTGTAGCGAATTATCTAAGCAAAAAAAATTAAAAATTAACCAATTGGAATTAGGTATGGTGGAAGGTTACCAGGATGACTTTTTGTTGGTTTATCGTTACAATAGTGAATTAATAAAAGTTAAGCCTCTTGGTTATCAATGGGCTAAATATCAGTGGGAAAAAGGCGATCTAGTTCGTATTGTTTTTTATAAAAATGATTGGTTTATTGCTCAATTACCCTTGTTAGAATCGTCTTTAGTAGCGTTAGAGCCGAATTCTGGAGCTATTAAGGCATTGTGTGGTGGGTGGTCATTAGAGCCTGGTAATTTTAATCGGGTAATTCAAAGTGAGCGTCAGGCCGGATCGATTTTCAAGCCTTTTATTTATTCAGCTGCGTTGAACAAGGGATATACGCTAGCTTCTTTAGTGAATGATTCTCCATTAGTTATTACAACAGATGACAAAACTTGGCGTCCACAGAACGATTCTGGGGTATTTTATGGGCCTACAACTGTTCGCAAAGCAATTGTTACTTCTAGGAATTTGGTAACTATTCGTGTTTTACAAAATATAGGGGTTAAGTATGCTAAACAGTATTTAAAAAAATTTGGTTTTATTAAGGATACAGAATTGCCTGAGAATTTATCCTTGGCATTAGGTACTGGCAGTTATACTCCTTTAAAAATAGCTGAGGGTTATTCTGTCTTTGCTAATGGTGGATATCGTACGACTGCATATGTAATTGATAGAATTTATCAACATGGTTTGAAAGGAGCTAAACTTTTATTTAAAGCTAAACCTTATGAAGCAGTTCTTACAGTACATGGTAAGCAAGCACCAAGGGTAATTGATGAGGCAAATGCTTATTTAATTAATGATGTTTTGCGGGAAGTAATTCAGAAAGGTACTGGTAAGAGAGCTAAAGTTTTAAATCGAGATGATTTAGCAGGGAAGACCGGGTCAACTAATGATTTATTAGATGCTTGGTTTGTAGGGTATAATCCTAATTTGTTAGCAGTAGTTTGGAGTGGTTTTGATCAACCGCAGTCTACTCACGAGTATGGTGCACGTTTAGCTTTGCCTATCTGGATAAAATTTATGGAAGGAGCTTTAAGTAGATATTCTGTTACTTATTGGTCTCGTCCAGGTACTGTAATTAGTGTTCCAATTAACAATAATTTGGGTGAAAATAATATAGAAATGTTCGTATCTGGTACTGTTCCTATGGAAGAACACAGTAGTTTTAATGATGAAAGTGGCAAAATTGATAATCGAAAATTATTTTAAACTTTTGTCTTTTGATAGTAATATTCTGGGAATATCGGTAGCAAATATTGTATTGAACAATATTTTAGAAAAAGAATTAGCTTTAGTTCTAGCATATTTAAAGAGAATAGGAATAAAATTAGTTTACTTAGAAAATTATAAAGAATTAACAGCTTATAGATCAAATTTAATATGTAAAATGAATCTTTATTCTTTATGTTTGAAAGATAATGATATTAATTTGAAAGAGAATGTTAAAATAATGGATGCTTCTTTAGATGATTTACCAGATTTGCAAAAATTAGCAGAATTGATTTTGGTAAATAGTCGTTTTAGTAAAGATCACTTTTTTCCTAAAATTGCTGCTCAAAGAATTTATCAAAAATGGGTATTAAATTCTTTGAATGGACAAGTTGCCAAAAGAGTTTTAATTTATAAAAGATATGGAAAAATTTTAGGATTTATTACTTTAGTTGATAATTATCCTATTGGTAAAATTGGTTTGTTGGCAGTTGATAGTAATTCGCAAAATAAGGGGATAGGATATGAATTATTGTTAAAGGTTCAAAAAATACTGAAAAACACGAAATTTTCAACATTACAGATTAAAACTCAATCAGATAATTCAGCAGCTTGCTATTTATATTCTAAAAAATTAAACGCTTCATTAATTAAGCAAACATTTGTGTATCATTTTTGGTTAAACTAATCCTAGCGGGCGATGGGAATCGAACCCACGCCTAAAGCTTGGGAAGCTTTAGTTCTACCATTAAACTACGCCCGCAAATTTCAGGTTAATTGTACAATATTTTTCTTATTTATCAATAGGGTAATTTTGTAGAGGGGGTGGATTTGTTATCAAAAGAAAATATTTTGAAAAATTAGGACGATATGCTGAAAATATTTATAATATTACTGTTGTTATTAATTATTTATGTTCATCTGGAGGTTATTATGGCAAATGAGATTTCCAAAATTTGTAGCAATATAGAAAAGTTTTTAAAAGCTGCGTATCTGAAAGCTTATTGTGATATAAATTCCATTGCATCAAATTCTGATAAATTATAACCTTTTTTATATTTTTCCTTTTTGAATCTCATTTTTTTTTACTATTTTAACATTCTATCAGAACTGGTAACCTTAATTCGAAGTTTAATTAGTTTTTCAAAATGTCGAACCGTATAGTTCATGCGTTTCTTACGAGGATAATTGTTTAGGCGAAAGGTAATACTCTTTTATTATCATGTTTTTTGTGTTATATTGTTTTCACTTTTTATTTTTTCTTCCGTAATTTTTTAGATTTTAATTTGATTTGTATTCCACAAATAGTTACAACTTTACAGCAAGTTTCTAAATTATTTTTAATTGAAAATATTTTCTGTAATTGCCATCTTTTATACCTTATTTTTTTTGCATAATAATGCCAATAATTAGATAAAAAAACATTCTTTATTATTCCAAGGTTTATTTTTATCTGCATAATGAATTATTGAAGGATTTTTAATGGCATCTTTTATATTGTTTTTACCGTAGATTTTGCTTATTTGATTATATTTTAAAGAATTTTCTTCAAAAATTTCAGGATATTTAATCATCAAATTATATTTAAGTGGCAAAATTTTAATGTGTTTCTGAAAAGCAATATTAATTACATCTTGATCCATACTTTTATAATTTTTCTTAGGTAATTCAATTAATTTTTCGGTTATTCTATCATTTCTAATTTTTTGCAAATTCCATAAAGTAGCTCCAGCATTAATATATTTTGATAAATCATATAATCCATTTTGTTCGTAATAATGCCTGTTTGAAGTATCTAAAATATACGCAGCAGCTTGAACTCCTGCGATGTAGCAATCAGACAGATCAATGTTATAGTATTCTGATAAATCTTGCAATACAATTGTATCAACATCAAGATAGATAACTTTTTTATATTGCGGAAAAATTTGTGCCATTTTTAAACGGTAATAAGTTGGAAATGTGATTTTTTTTAATTGCATTTTATTGTTTTTGAAAGAATCTCCCATGTCAATAAAATTAATCTCAAAGTTTGAATACTTTTCTTTTAACTTAGAAAACTGTTTTATATGTGATTCTGGAAAGTTTTTAGGTACTAAAAAAGTAAAATCATAAAACGTTGATGCATTTTTATTTTCTAACAAAGAAATTGTTGTTATTCTCATATAATCAGAGTAATTCTTGTCTGATGCAAAAACAATTGGAATTTTGTTTTCGATTTTTATATTAGGTTTTTGATTATTTTTTTCATAATCACTAATCCATTTTTTTACAACATTCCATCTTTGAAAATTAAAATTCTTGCGTAGAATTTTTGAATCATAATAGGCCTGAGCAAATTCTTTGGTAAGTCTTTCATAGAAAGAATGTTTAAATTTTTTATAAATTTTACCATAATTATATAAGCAAGAATTATATTTTTTAAAATATAGAAGATTATAGTATTTTTCTTTGTCTTTTTTATTATTCAAGTTTTTTTCGATTTCTTTATATTCATCAAAAATACAAAATACTTTGTTTTTATTATTAATTGAAGAAGCAATATTATCTTGTCTATACCAATAGAATGCTTTGTTTATGTAATATGCAGATTTTGCATTAAAAATAATTTGATAATAGAAACCTTGGTCTTGATAAGAAGCCCCAGGGGTTTCAAGATGTTTTATGTGGTTCTTTTCAATAAAATCTCTTTGGTATATTCCAACCCAATTTCCAATTGTCGAAACAACCAATCCCAAATCACTAAATTCACGAATTATTTTGTTATATAAATTCTTATTCGAAATGCAGTTTGTATAAATTTTTTTATTTTCTTTTGAGTACCAATAATATAAATCAGCTTTTACAAAATCTACATTATTTTTCTCGGCGTAATTATAGAGTTCTTCATACATGTTTGATTCAACATAATCATCAGGTTCAACAATTCCAATGTATTTTCCGGTAGCATTATCCATGCCAACATTCATAGCTTTACCATAGCCGCCATTTTCTTTGTGTATAACTTTAATACGTGAATCTTTTGCTGCGTATTCATCTAAAATCTTGCCAGAATTATCGGTGGAACCATCATTTACACATATGATTTCAATATCTTTTAAAGTTTGGTTTATTACCGATTGTAGGCATTCAACTAAATAGTCTGCAACATTATATGTTGGAATTATTATTGATACCTTAGGCATATTATCTTATCTTAAATTTAATTTTTATTGTCAAGTATATTTATATACAATTCTTTATTTTTTGAAAGATTTTTAAAAGTCTGTTTAGACCAGTATAATACTTAAGTTTAATTAACATTTGTTTCTTGCAATATTTTTTTAATTCTGAATTATATTCAAACATGGTTTCAATAAGACCTATTAGTTCTAAATTTATGATATTTTTTATTTTTGGATAATGTTGTTGAAATCGGATAAAAGTATATTCGTTTAGTTTTTTGAAATTATATTTTGCAGAATACTTAAAATTTTCTGTTATTGCTAAAAGAAGATCTTTAACTTTCTTTTTTGACCATTCCGTTTTTTTGTGCCCAAATCTATAAGCATAGGTAATCTTATCAACTGCATAAAAACATTTTGCTTGTACCATCGCATTTACAAAAAATGGGGGGTCTTGAAAACGTGCATAATTTGGGAAAAAAATGTCGTTTTGCATCAAAAACTTTCTGTTGTAAATAAATCTATGATAACCATAATCGAATTGATAATCATCGTATTCAATTATTCCGTTTTTTTCAAATAAGTATCCTTCGAAAGAGCTACCATAATTTTGAATTAATTTTGCTTTTTTATCGCCTGTATAACTTGAAAATTCTCCACCACAAATTAACACATTGTTTTTTATTGCTTTATTATATAAAATTTCTAAAATATCGCTTGTTGGATAGATATCATCGGAGTCTATAAAGCAGACAAACTCGCCGGATGCATTTTCAATTCCTTGATTTCTTGATTTTGATACTCCTCGGTTCCCCCCCCCATAAATTACTATAAATCTAGAATCTTTTTCTGCGTATTTTTTTAGAATTTTTAAAGAATTATCTAGTGAACCATCATCAATACAAATTATTTCTATATCTTGTAATGTTTGCTTTGTTACAGAATCTAGGCATTCTCGCAAATATTTTTCACTATTATATACGGGAATTATTACACTAACTTTGCTAAAATTTCTCTTCATTTTCCAGTTACCGGTATTAAACATTAAGATCATACTAATTCGTTAAAAATTTTTATCAAGTAAAAGTAACTTGGGTCTATGATATTTTTTAGTTTTAATTTTTAATAGGGATAATGGTATTAATATAAGGGTTAGTATTGTATAAGTTCTATAAGCGTTCATGAATGCTTAAAGTAGATTGTTGAACCAATTGTCCGTAAAGTTTGCCTTGAGTCATTCCAATTACAGTGTGATTGTCAATTTCCAGCTGTATAAATTTGACTGATATTGAAGCTACTGTTCCGATAAAAGGTTCATGCATAACAGTTACTTTATCAATAACTTTGAAGAATTATTTCCAAAATTATTATTTTAAAATTTAGTGCTAATCTTTTTTGGTTAGATTGTCCCTAGCAGGGGCGATGGGAATCAAACCCACGTCTGAAGTTTGAGAAGCTTCATTTCTACCATTAAATTACGCCTGTAAACTCCATGGCGAGTGTGCAATATTTTTTTATTTATCAATAGGGTAATTTTGTAGGGGGGTACTATTTGAATACTGTGTTATTAGCTAAGGAATTATTACAGAATGGTGTTTATTTTGGATTGGTATAAATTATTGTACTTATGAGAGGATTTAGTATATTAGAAACTAGTGTGGCAATTTTTTTACTAGCAATATTTTTTCTGGGTAATGTAAATAGTTTATTGAATTTAAGCAATTTATCTAATTTCCAAAGTAAATATTTATTACTAAGTATTGTTTATTTAAATTATAAAGAAACTTCTCAATGTATGGAAAATTATATTTGTAACGATTACGGTAATCGAGTGGAAATTTGTTTTTTATCGACAGGCAAATGTCAAAATTTTTAAAAGGTTTTAGTTTAATAGAATTTTTAGTTGGTATATTGATAAGTAGTCTGATAAGTATAATTATTTTGAAAATTTTTGCGCAAGTTAATTTATTGCAATATAAAATGAGTGAGGTAATTAAGGAAAATCGTCAAATAATCGATACTTATCGAATTTTTAAAAATTTAACTTTAAAAGCTAATTATGGTTATTTTCGTCCAATGTCTGATTATAAGTTATCTGAAACTGGTGTATTTCGCTATGGTATTTTTAGTGATTTATCTTTGCCTGGTAAACTAAAAAATATTTTAGCAAGTGAAGTTTTAAAAATTGCTTATTTAGAAGAATGTTCTGATGATCTTAAGAAAATGACTTTTTATGCAATTATCGATTTACAAAAAGGAGAAAGTTTTATGAAAGGAAATAATTTTGATTTATTTAGGCGTTATACATCTAAAGAAAGTAAGATTTTAAAAATTACAGAAGTAGAATTGTATCTTATTCATTCGGATAATAAGGACGGATATTATGAATTATATATAATGGAGGATCACCTATCTAAAAAGAAATTAATAAATAAAGTTAAAGAATTAAAATTTCGTTTTGGTGACAAATTAAATAACTTTAATGAAAAAGACTTGATAGTTGATTGGGATAAAATTAAATATTTAGAGGTGAATTTGTCACTGCAATTTAAAACATTTCGGTGGATATTTAACTTAGAAAATAAGTTATAGTGAATATTTATTTTTATGGATAATTTGACTTTTTGTCTGCACTATCTATATATTAATGTTATTATTTTTTTGTAAAGGTGGTTATGTTTGGTCCTTTGTATTTTGTGGTAGCATCGGCTTTGATTGCGATGATTTTTGGAGTGTATTCGATAGGTTGGATTTTAAAACAACCGGTTGGAAATGAAAGGATGCGTGAGATCGCGGGGGCAATTCAAGAAGGTGCTGCAGCTTATTTGAGGAAACAGTATTCTGTTATTGCTGTTGTAGGATTAATATTGTTTTTAGTATTAGGATTTGTGCCTAGTATTGGTTGGAAAACGGCGGTCGCTTTTGCTTTAGGGGCAATTTTTTCAGGAGCTGCTGGTTTTATTGGCATGCATGTTTCAGTACGTACAAATGTTAGAACTACAGAAGCAGCTCGTTTACATGGTTTATCAGGGGCTTTAAAGTTGGCTTTTCGTGGTGGAACAATCACAGGCTTATTGGTAGTTGGATTAGGCTTGTTAGGAGTTGCTGGTTATTTTGTTTGGTTGGTAAATGACTTAGATAATAATTTAGTCGAAGTTTTACATCCATTAGTTGGTTTAGCTTTTGGAAGTTCTTTAATTTCTATCTTTGCACGTTTAGGTGGTGGTATATTTACTAAAGGTGCTGATGTTGGTGCTGACTTAGTAGGTAAGGTTGAATCGAATATTCCAGAGGATGATCCTCGTAATCCAGCAGTAATTGCTGATAATGTGGGAGATAACGTTGGGGATTGTGCTGGAATGGCAGCTGATTTATTCGAAACTTATGCGGTGACAATAATTGCTTCGATGTTATTGGGAGCTTTGACTTTTAAAGTTGGAAGTTGGGAAGCAGTGTTGTACCCGTTAGTAATTGGAGGTTTTTCAATAATAGCTACAATAATTGGTTGTTTATGTGTTCATGCTAAAAAAGGTAGATCAGTTATTGATTCGTTAATGGTAGGTTTATTAGTGGCTGTAGGGATATCATTAGTAGCTTTTTACCCTATTACTAATTGGTTGTTTAAGGATATATCTATTGTAGAGGAAACTTTAAATGTTTTTAGGATTTACGGAGCTTCAACAATTGGTTTGATTGTAACGGTTCTGATGGTTTATATAACTAAATATTATACTGCTAAAGAATATTATCCAGTTAAACATATTGCTGAGTCTTCTACTACTGGTCATGCAACAAATATTATTGCTGGTATTGCTGTTTCTTTTAAAGCAACTGGTTGGCCGGTAGTTGTAATTTGTGCAAGTATTTTAGGTGCTTATTTTTGTGCAGGTTTATACGGAATTGCAGTTGCAGCAACAACTATGTTATCCATGGCTGGTATTGTCGTAGCTTTGGATGCATATGGTCCAATTACAGATAATGCAGGCGGGATAGCGGAGATGTCTCATTTGCCAGAAGAAGTTCGTCAAGTTACTGATGAATTAGATTCGGTTGGTAATACAACTAAGGCAGTTACTAAAGGCTATGCGATTGCATCTGCTGGATTAGCTGCTTTGGTTTTGTTTGCTGATTATACTAATGCATTAGATAATTTCGGAAAATTAGTGAGTTTTGATTTGTCTGATCACTTGGTAATTATTGGGTTATTTATTGGTGGATTGATCCCTTATTTATTCAGTGCTTCGGCTTTGGAGGCTGTAGGAAGGGCAGCAGGTGCAGTTGTTAAAGAGGTACGCTACCAGTTTCAAACGATTAAAGGGATTATGAGTGGAGAAGGTAAGCCAGATTATTCTAGGGCTGTGGATATGTTAACTACTGCAGCGATTAGAGAAATGATCATACCTTCTTTATTACCGATAGTTATACCTGTATTAGTTGGTTGTTTTTTAGGAGCGAAAGCATTAGGTGGTGTTTTGATGGGTTCAATTGTTACTGGCTTATTTATTGCTATTTCTATGACTACTGGTGGTGGCGCTTGGGATAATGCCAAGAAGTATATTGAGGATGGTAATTGTGGAGGCAAAGGCAGTGAAGCTCATAAAGCTGCTGTTACTGGCGATACCGTGGGGGATCCATATAAAGATACGGCTGGACCAGCGATAAATCCATTATTGAAAATAATCAATATTATTGCGTTATTGATTGTTCCTCTGCTTTAAGTAATAAGGGTAAATGGGTGAAAAAAGGCGATTGTTAAATCGCCTTTTTTGTTATATAAATTATTAATTTCACTAGGATGTATATTTATTGTTAGGAAATTTATGATAAATATTTATTGTCAAATGAGAAAAAATTGGTTATTAATAACATAACTGTAGTAAAGTAAGCTTAGTATGTTTAAATTGATACCTAAGGAAGAGAAGTTTTTTGTTATCTATAAGGAGTTTGGTGCAAATATTGTTAAAGCGGCATTGTTATTGAAGTCTTTGATAGACGATTTTACTGATTTAGAACGCAAGAGTAAAGAAATTAAAGAAGTTGAGCATGCTTGTGATTTGTTGGCTCATCGATTGATAAAAAAATTGAATCGTAGTTTTATTACGCCTTTTGATCGTGAAGATATTTTTGCCTTAGTTTCAGCATTGGATGATATTGTGGATGTAATTGATTCTTCTGCGCAGCGGTTGGTGCTTTACCATTTAGGTAGGACAACTTCCGAAGCTAAACAACTAAGTTTTATAATTTGGCAGTCGTGTGTTTTGGTAGCGAAAGCAGTTGATGCACTTAAAGATAATCATAAAATGATAGGAGATTTATGTGTAGAAATTAATGCTTACGAAAATGAAGCGGATCGTGTTAGGGCTGAAGCGATTAGTAATTTATTTGTCGATGAAAAGGATCCTATTGAATTGATCAAATGGAAGGAGACATATGAAAACTTGGAATTGATTACTGATAAATGTGAAGACGCTGCTAATATTATTGAAGGAATTGTAGTTAAAAATGCCTAGTTTGATTGTTTTGATTTTGATAATTTTTTTCGCTCTAGTTTTTGATTACATGAATGGGGTGAATGATTCTGCTAATGCTATTGCTGTTTGTGTTTCTACAAGAGCATTGTCTGTTGGGACGGCTGTTTTAATGGCTGTATGTTTAAATTTTTTGGGGGCAATGATTTCTACTAAAGTAGCCAATACCATCGGAACAGATATATTGCATATGGAAATGTTAGGTCAGGAATGTATTTTGTATGGGTTGATTGGGGCTATTTTATGGTCGATTTTTACATGGTACAATGGGATACCGTCGTCTTCTACGCATGCGTTGATTGGTGGTTTGATAGGGGCTGCGATGGCTTCAGCTGGTGTTGGAAGTTTAAAATGGTCTGGTATTAAGTTTATTTTAGTTGCGTTACTTGCTTCGCCATTGATTGGTTTATTAGTTGGATTTTGGTTTATGGTTATTTTGATGTGGACCGTTAGACGTTTTCCACCTAGTTGGTTGAATCGTAATTTTAGAAAAGCCCAGGTAGTTGCTGCTGCTATGGTTGCTTTTGCTCATGGTACGGCCGATGCGCAAAAGTCGATGGGAATTATTACAATGGCTTTAGTTAGTTATGGTTGTATAAAAGCGTTTAGTGTTCCATGGTATGTTATGTTGAGTTGTGCAGTAGTCATTTCCTTAGGTACTGCCATTGGTGGATGGAGGATTATTAGAACTATTGGTCGTGATTTTGTGAAGCTGCAACCTGCCAATGGTTTTTGTGCACAAGCGTCGACTGCTTTAGTTGTTTTAGGAACTTCAGCATTTGGTTTTCCTTCTAGTACTACACACATTTTAACTTCTTCTATTTTTGGTATTGGGTTAACTAAACGTTTATCTGCCATTAATTGGAAAGTAGCTCGTAATATTATTTGTGCTTGGACTATTACTATTCCAGCAGCAATGACTACTTCTTTTGTTGTGGTGGCTATCGTGCATACAATTCAACAATTGTTTTAATGAAAAATTTTGAAGTAATAATATTGGGTAGTGGGGCTGCAGGGTTAACTGTAGCTTTGGAGTTGGCCGATTTAGGTAAAAAAGTAGCTTTGTTAACTAAGAAAGATTTGTTATCAGGAAGTACAGCTTATGCTCAGGGAGGTATTTCAGCTGTTATTGATCAGAATGATAAGTTCGAATTTCATATTCAGGATACTTATGTGGCGGGAGATTGTTATGGAGACTTGGATGTTATTAAATACGTAGTTAGTAATGCTCCTAAGGCAATTGAGTGGTTGCAGAATCAGGGGATGAATTTTACTTTAGAAGACGGAAAATTGCATCTTACTCGCGAAGGGGGGCATAGTTGTCGTCGTATTTTGCATACGCGAGATATAACCGGTCGTGAGTTAGCTAATACTTTAATAAGGCGAATAAAGAGTACCAAAATTACAATTTTAACTAATTGGGTAGGAGTAGATTTAATTGTTGAGGGTAAGCGATGTTGTGGGGTAAAGTATTTTAATTTAAATGAAGGTACTTACGGTGAAGTTAGGAGTGATTTTGTAGTTTTAGCTACCGGAGGTACTAATCGTATTTATCCAGTCATAACTAGTAATACAGATAATTATGGTGCAGGTATTGCTATGGCAGTTAGGGCGGGAGTAAAAATTAGAAATATGGAATTTCATCAGTTTCATCCTACATCATTTTTTAGATACCCATTTTTAATTAGTGAAGCAGTACGTGGAGAGGGAGGGTATTTATCTGTTAATGGTAAATCCTTTATGAATAAATATGATGAACGTGGTGATTTAGCGCCTAGAGACATTGTAACTAGAGCTATTGTAAGAGAATTAGAACTAAATGATCGAGAGTACGTAGATTTAAATTTAAATAAAATTTCTGAAGTAAATAAACGTTTTCCTGAAATATATAATTTTTGTTATAAGCATGGTTTAGATATTAGGGAACATTCTATTCCAGTGGTTCCTGCTGCCCATTATGTTTGTGGTGGTGTAGTAACTAATTTATCAGGAGAAACTAGTTTATCTAATTTATTTGCGGTTGGTGAAGTAGCTTGTACCGGATTACATGGTGCTAATAGATTAGCTAGTAATTCTTTAATTGAATGTATTGTTTTTGGTTTAGCTGTTAGTAAAGAAATTTTAAGACGATTGAAACCGACAGGTAATTTAGTAGAAATTAAATCTTTTGGAAAATTATTAGATGGACGTTCTAATTCGTTTGATATAGAGTTACCAAAGTTAATGTGGAAAAAGGCGGGAATTATACGCAAAACAAAAAATTTAGAAGAGATGCTTGTTTGGATAAATGAACGAGAAAGCGATTGGAATATTGATACTTTAAGCTTGAGACAACAGGAAACGCGTAATTTGTTTACGGTTGCGAAATTAATTGTAGGTTCTGCTTTGAATCAAAAGCGAAATTGTGGTTGTCATTTTAATATTGATTTAATTTAAATTTTTTAATAGTACTTTCAAAATATTTTTAATTTTTTGAATAATAAGATATTGGGTTTATGGGTTATGTGCCCAATTTATCTAGAATTATTTTAGTAATAATATTTTGATGTTAATACTTTTTTGAGTAATGATAATAATGTGGTATAATAATATCATTTATTGAGCGATGTAGGGTAAATAGTTATAAATATTGAGGTAAAAAATATGCGGAAATTAATGATTGCTGGTAATTGGAAAATGAATAAATCCCCAAGTGAAGCAGTAGTTTTAGCAGAAAATTTTGATCAAAAAATGATTAAAGATTTGAGAGTAGAGGTGGTAATTGCTCCTACTTTGTTATCGTTACCTGTAGTGGTTCAAAAATTGAAGAATAACAATTCAAATATTAGGGTGTATGCTCAAAATTGTTATTTTAAAGATGAGGGAGCGTACACTGGTGAAGTTTCCGCAAAGATGTTAAAATCTGAAAGAGTTGATGGTGTAATTATTGGTCATTCTGAACGTAGGCAGATATTTAATGAATCTAATTTTTTGGTTAATGAAAAGGTAAAAGCGGCAATTAATGTTGGTTTACAAGTAATTTTATGTGTTGGTGAAACTTTGATAGAAAGGGAGGAACATCATGTCGAATCGGTAATTGCTGAACAATTGTTAGAAGGTTTGGCAGGGATTAATGATTTATCTTCATTAGTAATAGCTTACGAACCCGTTTGGGCTATCGGTACTGGTAAAACTGCTACTCCTGATCAGGCGGAAGAAGTACATCAGTTTATTCGTAAATTTATATCAGATCGTTTTAATGGTGAAATGGCAGATAAATGTCGTATTTTGTATGGTGGTAGTGTAAAGGCTAGTAATGCTAATGAGTTATTAGCTAAACCAAATATTGATGGTGCATTGATTGGTGGTGCAAGCTTGAAAGAAGAAGAATTTTTGTCAATTATTGATATTGCTAGTAGATTATGAAAATTTTGTGTGTAATTCCGAGTCGACTTGGGTCAACTCGTTTACCAAGAAAGCCGTTAAGGATTATTCAAGGTAAACCAATGATCCAGTGGGTTTATGAAAGAGCGTCTAAATGTAGTTTAATTGATAAAGTAGTGGTAGCTACAGATAGTCAGGAGATTGCTTCAGTAATAGAACAGATCGGTGGTGAGGCGGTGATTACTGATGCTAGCTTCAATACGGGCACGGATAGAGTAGCCGCCGTTGCTGGTATGTATGCTAACATGGATGTAATAATTAATTTACAAGGTGATGAACCTTTTATTCAGCCTAGAATTTTGGAGGAATTAGTATCATTTTACGTTAATGGAGAAAATCCGGAAATGTCCACAGTAGCTTTTGCATTGGAGCTTAAACATTATATAGATCCTAATGTAGTTAAGGTGATTGTAGATCGTAAAAAATTCGCTCTTTATTTTTCTAGGTCACCGATTCCGTATTTACGGGTAAATGATAAAACTTTAGACCAATTTCCAGTATATCATCATATGGGGTTGTATGCTTTTAGGAAAGATTTTTTGTTGGAATTTGCAAAAATATCTCAAACTCCATTAGAAATAGCTGAATCGTTGGAACAATTGCGTGCTTTAGAAAACGGTTATCGGATCAAAGTGGCTATTACTTCTTATAAAACGTTAGAAATCAATTTGCCTGAAGAATTAGAAGCTGCGCAACATTTTAAATATCAGGAAGAAAACTAGTATGCCTAAAAAAGCAAGTATTTTTGGTAAAGCTCCTTGTGTATTTAGTTGTCCGTTAAATAATCCTATTCCTCAATGGATTAAGTTATATAGAGATGGTAATCACGAATCCGCGTTTAGATTGCTTTTAGAAACTAATCCTTTTCCTGCAATTTTAGGTAGGGTGTGCTACCATAATTGTGAAAGAATGTGCAATCGGAAAGTTAATGGTGGTAAGTCTGTTTTGATTCATAGTTTAGAAAGTAATTTAGGAGATCTGGCACTAAAAAATAATTGGATGCCAAATATTTTACAAGAGGAGCGTTTAGAAAAGGTTTTAATTATCGGTAGTGGCCCTGCTGGTTTAAGTGCCGCATTTTATTTAAGATTATTAGGATATCAAGTAACAATTGTGGAGAAAGAGAGGGTAGTTGGTGGAACGATGTTATTTGGTATACCCGAGTTTCGGTTACCCAAAAATATTATTTATCAGGAGGTTGATAGATTAAAGAGATTAGGAGTAAAAATTATTAGTAATTATTTTTTAGAGGATTTTTCTAAAGAACGTAAAAAGTATGATGCAATATTTTTAGCAACAGGTGCTTTATTAGGAAAAAAATTGTTGAGTATCGAGAAGGAAAATAATTCAATATTAGATGCCATAACTTTTTTAAAATGCCATTTTTATGGTAGTTTACCTAAATTAGGTAAGAGTTTAGTGGTTTACGGAGGAGGGAATACTGCGATAGATGTTGCAAGAGTAGCTGTTAGATTAGGATGTAAGGTAAGGATAATTTATCATCGTTTTCGAGAGAAAATGGTTGCTTTACCTGAAGAAGTTAAAATAGCAGAACAGGAAGGAGTTATAATTGAATGTTCAAAGAGTATTGAAACTTTTGCGCGTGGGTTATTAACTTTAAGAGTGAATCAGTATGATGATGATGGTAATATATATCCTACAGAACAAATTGAAACTTTAAAAGTGGATAGTTTAGTTTTGGCATTAAGTCAGTCGATAGATTCGAGTTTTTTAGCAAAAATTCCTAATCTTGAGTTTAATGATAAATTTGTGGAGGTGGATGATAAATTTCAAACCAATTTACCAGGATTATTTGCTGGTGGTGATTTGGTACAACAAAATCGTAATGTAACTAATGCTGTTCAAAGTGGTAGACAGGCTGCCTATAGTATTAATGAATATCTAGATAAATCGAAATTAGAAATTGTTATTGGTAAAGAAGTTATCAAGAATAGTTCGAAAACAACTCATTTAGAAGAAAATTTATTGCAAGAAGCGAGGAGTTGTTATGCTTGTAACGAATGTTTGGGGTGTAAACGTTGTTTAGAGGTTTGTCCTCGTGATGCTATTTATTTCAAAAATGGTAAAATAGCTGAAATTTTGAAGGATCGTTGTATTGGGTGTGGTAAGTGTGTAAAAAATTGTCCTATTAATTTTTTAACTTTAATTGATCAGGTATAAAATTTTTACAAGTGGTTTGTTTTTTGGGGCTAATTAATTTTACTAAAACTATGTAAATAAAGATCGATTACAATGCGTGATAAAATAAGATAAATGCGTTAGTGTAATGAGTAGTGTAAAAAATAAAAAATTATTATGATGCATGAGCACTGGGATTTGGATGTGTTATAGTGATTAAAAGAAAGAATTTTATACTAAGAATTATTTATTATCAGGATTAAATTTGAAGAATTATTAGATTTAATATTAGCAAGGTAAGCTAATAGTAGAAATGTAGATAAAAATATTCGTACATACAATAAGTTTTATGCTTGCTTAATTTATTGTATGTATTTACAGTCATTATGTGAGATAAAGGTGAAGTTATGTAAATATTAAATAAATATTTATTAAATAAAATTACTGGTGGACAGTGCACGTGTTTCATCTTGTACAACGGTACTGTACCGATTCCTACGGTAATTGATTCTATAGATTTAGAATATATATGTAAGTATATATGTTGTAACGAAACAGGTGAAGCTTATTATCGTTTTGGTTGGTCTAACGTTGTACATAAATGTTTTGATAACCAAAGGGATTTTCCTGGTACGTTGGATAGTGAACAATTGAGTTTAGAAAGTAGGTTTTTAATAGCACGGGGCGCTATATTGGGTAAGATGCTAGATGCGCAGTGGCAACAAAGTGATAATTAAGTGAAATGATTGGTAGAAACGTTAGTAAGAATAGATTAATACTATATTGCTAGGATATTTAATATGGCGAATATTAATTACAGGATTGGATATGCAAAGTTAGAAACAACTTTTTAAATTCATTGAGAAGTTACTGTTAAAGATCGCTTTAAAAGATAGATTGGTGGTGAGTTGTTTTTCTTCTTCAATATTAGATTCAGTACAGTCCTTATGCGCACGTAGTCAGAGTAGGGTATTATTGAATAATATATCTGCAGTTGTTAGGAACGTTCCAATAATGATCAATATAGAAGAAGATACGGATTCTAAAAATGTTCTTTTTTATCCAGTGCTTTGTATTAATGATGAATTACGCAATTTATTGGGAATTATATTGGAAAAAGATGAGGTAGGTAAATTTATTCAAGAATTTTGTGAAATACGGGGGTGAGAATATATTATGTAATGAAAATTTATGTGACAAGTTATTATTAGCATATGAGAATAGTATTGCTAACAGTTAACCTATCAATGATTTGTTTGAAGGGGAAGAGGTAAGGGGTAATTTTACTGACCGACTTAGTAAGAATTTTAGAACAAAAATAAGCAATAATAAAAAAAAAGAATTTCAATAGATACTTTTATTGAAAGTATAAGAAATATAATTAAGATACGAAAAGAAGGTCAATAAGTCGATATCATATTGTAAATTAAAGAAAATTTTTACTGACGGAATTTATTTAAATTTAACCGAAAAAATATTTGGAATCTAATTATATTAAACCTCTAGTATGGCAAAAAGGTAAGTGGAAAATGATTTGTAGCAATGCAGTAGTTTCATTATAATGGAGGTTACAAAAGTTATTAAAGATGAAAATTATTCTAGTGTTGTAATGGGTAGTGTGTAAACTAGATATGGAACATCCTTGTTTAATAATTATTTTAAAAAATAGTAAGGAAAATACGCTAAAAAAATATTAACTATTAACTAAATAAAAATGATAACAATAAGAGAAGTTTATTAAAAAATCAAAATGTTTTAAAAGAGAATATGTATAGAGTTAAGAACATGTTAGTTTTATATGGTAATGCTTTTTAAGATTTCTTAACTATTTAATGGCGGCGTGTATTAATTGTTATCTGTACTAAAATAGGATAGATTGTTATTTTAATCGACGTCAAAGTTTTGGATTTTTAACTCCTACAGTTACCGATGTAGGAGCGGGATTAAGACTAAATTTTGGTTTATTGCCGCCAATAGCAATAGATTCGGTAAAGGAAGGAATAAAATATTTTGATACTTGGTTAAGTAGTATAAATATAAAAGAATTATTTTTCTCAGATCCTGCATTAAAAAATGAAGTAATTTATGTTGCAAAATCTGACGATATGCGCAAAATTGTAATGATTGGATTAAAATTAAAAAAAATTAGATATGATATTCTATCCAAGATTACATTTGGGAAAATGAGAAGACATTATAAATATAAGAAAGAAAAGTATAGTATTTTATTGAAAGGTTTAAAAGAATCTAAGGGTTAGTAGTTATTTTATAATATGAATTTTATATTAATATCGAAAGATAATCGTGAATAAATTGGTTTACAGTTAAATATATAGCTGCTGACTTATTGAAAATAATTTTAAATATCTTCATTGTTTTTTATTAAGTGCTAGAAATTTATAGGGATTTAAAATTAGCATAAAAAATTATGCGAAAAACTTTAGAACTTTGCAAAGATAATGTTATTGAAGATGATGTAAAGTATATGTTTTAAAAATGTTTTTGGGTGCATTAAATTTAATGCTTGCTTAATTTATTCTATATATTTATAATCGTTGTATATAATAAAGGTGAGATTATGAAAGTGTTAAATAAGTATTTATTCGATGAAGTAGTTGGTGGCGGTAAATGTGTTTGTTTATTTCCAAATTTTATTTCATATGAATCTTATGGGATAGATTTAGATTATCTTACACAAAAAGAATATGAGTGTAGGAGAATATGTTGTAAAAATAATCGTAATGCAGGGGTTTATTATAAATTTAATAGTGATGTAGTGCACAAATGCTCTAAAAATCAAGTGGATTTTTTTGCACCTTATTATGAGCGCTTACTTAGTATTTTAGGTTCAGCATTTTGATAAGAAATTTATATATTTTTACTGTATTAAGAGAAATAGATGAACGGTAATAGTTTAAATTTAGGTGAATACGGTATTGAGGAATCAGATATGAAGGATATATATAGCTTAATTGGTGCTATGTTTAGGATTTTCCTTAACGAGTTAAAGGATAATTATAACGTATTGAGCACTTTTTCAGAAAAGATTGATGATTGTACTTCTCCGTATTATGCGCGTAGTCAACGTGGAGCATATTTAAATAAAGCTTTAAAGTTTATGAAAATGTGTCTGTTGAACAAAATTGAAAGTAGCAAAGATTGTGCACAGTTTTTTGAAGATTATGGTGATATTAAGCGATTAGTTAAGAAATTTTCCTCTATCATAGATGATGTACCAAAAAAAAGCATAGAAAGTATTTTCGAAGAATTATCTAATGGTCTTCTTAATAAGACGGGCGAAGTTATATTTGAAAGTAAAGGAAAAAAGGGTTTATCGAATAGCGAATTGCGGTTAGGCTTGAAACAAGATATATGGACGTCATATACACAGATTATAAAAAATTATCAGCAGTATAGTGGCGATCTTATACGTGGGGTTTCTAATAGTGCATATAAAAAAGAAATTGAAGATAAAGTTTTGGAGCATGAAGTAAAGCAGGTAAAAGAATGTATTGATATTTTAGTTGATGACTATACTTGTATTTGCATAGATAAAGAACAAACAGGCAGCTCATATCCATGTTTGGTTGTTAAATTAATTGGTAAAGTATGTGTAGATGAAATTAAATGTTCAATAATAAATGATTATGTTAAATTATTGAAAACTAAGGATTCTTTAGAAAAACCTACTAGCAAGATAACAAAAAAAAGCATTGGGACGATTGGTAGCGATGCAATAGTAAATGAGATAATTACGGGAAGGGATAACATAGAATCAAAAATCAAAGAGTTAGTATCTAGCATTGATAATGTAAGTGATAATCAATTTGTAGAGCGAGTTTTTAATGAATTGTATAATCAACAGTATGGTCAAGAAGACTGTTTGTTTGGAGGACTTTGGGTAGAAGGAAGTGAAAATGATATCAATTATACTGAAAACTGTAAAAATATAAATGTTAATTATGAAAGGATTATTCAAGCAATAGGAAAGATATTTGACGAAATCAGTGATAAAGAACTTCGTTCTAGATTAAATTCTACTAACACGAAGATTAAAGATATACTGAATAAATTCAATGTGCCTGAAAAAGATAGTGGTAAAAAAGGGAAATTAGAAGAAAACATATACAAAAAATACAATGAGGCATTTTTAGAGTTTCTTAATCATTTAATGTCAGCGAGTATTAATTATTATCTGTATCAAGATAGGATAGGTTGTTATTTTGATCGACGTCAAAGTTTTGGATTTTTAACTCCTACAGTTACCGATGTAGGAACAGGATTAAGGTTAAATTTTGGTTTATTGCCGCCAATAGCAATAAATTCGGTAAAAAAAGGAATAAAATATTTTGATCAATGGTTAAGTAGTATAGATATAAAAGAATTATTTTTTTCGGAGATTTTGGATCATTTTCATGCTGAATCGTCTAATGTCAATCATGGAAAATTAACAGGAAATGGACATTGGTTAATATTAAAGGCTATTATTGATAATAGTGCTAAGGATGATCATGAACAATTAGTAGCACCTAAAGTTCTCGATTTAGGTGAGTTAAAAAAAGCCTTTGAAACTAAAGCCTATGAAAATTTTGATGATAAAATTTATAGTATTGGTAATGTTAAGTTAGAAGGTAACAAAGAATATAACGATTTACTCAACAAAATTCTTACAATGTATGACTTTGCGATACAAATGTTAGAATTGGAAGATGTTTCCTATAGCGATCGAAAAAAAACTAAATATTCTCTTGAAAAAATTAAATATCAATATGAAAAATTAGGATTGCAATTAAAATTTCTCGAAGATGGTATTTTGAATAAATCTCCTCATGAAAAGTTAGAACATTTGAAAAATCTACAGAAAAATTTTAGAGAAGCTGCGCTATCGTACTTATTAGCTGAGTATGTTGATAAAGAGGATGCTGAAATTGAGGTGACTAGTGAATCAGAAGAGAAGGGTGAATACGATGAGGAAAAAGTTCATGTAGAAAAATATCTCACTTCGTCCGGTATGACGGCGCTTTTAACTCCTTTGTTGGCATACCAAAGTGTTAATAAGGGTGAAGAAATATTTTGCATTAATGCTCCTTATTCCTATTTTGAAGTAGCAGAATTTCGTAGTTTGGTGCGGAAGTTAAATATTAAATTTATAGATTATAGAAGATATAATTTGGTTAAAGATTATATAAATATAATAGGATCGGAAGCTAGTTCAGCGAATGATGAGAATATTGACAGTGTTTCAAAATGCTTAAAAACGGTTATTTGTGATAATGTTATAAGGAATAAAAAGTTACTAAATTATATTATATGTGATATTGCTTGTTGGTTGCCGAAAACTATCAATAAAATTGGTGAAATAAGCCCTTTCTTGGACAGTAGTAATTTCCGTTATAGGAATGAATTTACAAAAAGGGTTGTTAACAAATTATCCATTAATCAAGATAATCCTGCAAAATTTGTAATGTATTTTGATAATACTCCTTGTGTCAATGGTGATCCAAACCAGCAAATTTCATTTAAGAAACTTTGTAATGGAGATTTTGCTCAGTTCGTTGATACGTTAATAGTAGATACTACTTCAACGTCTTCGAAACAAATGAATGAATTGATTTCAATTTGGAGAGATAGCAGTGGTTTTCCTTATATATTTTTTGCTGAAAGTGCCTTAAAAAATCGTCAGTTTGGCTTGGATTTTGTACAGTTTGGTATTAATAAGTTATACGTAAAAACTGATTTCGAAGAACATGCTAAACCGCTGCGTCAAGAAATGCATAAATTAACTGATGGACAAAGTTCAGTAATATCGACAGTGGTTCGTCGGGTACTTACAGCAGCTTCTGCGTATGTATTAAAAGAAAAATTTCATAACAGTAATGATAATTCAGAAAGTATATTGGATGGGTTACGTAATGATTCGAATAGTGAGGGTAACGGACGGGATTTACAGTCTAGTATGGATGTGGAGGTTAAAAATAATTTTAATGCTCTAATGGAAGAGATTAGTATTAATGTTGGCAGTAATACAGAAATGGTTAGAGACGCTTTTGTTCAAAAGTTGTTCGATATATATCTTAATAGGATGCAAACTACCAATATGTGGGGTGGCGATTTAGAGTTAAGGGCTTTAGCTAATAAGTTGCGAGTAAATATCTATGTTCATGATGCTTCTGGTTTAAATGGGCAGCAGGATGTTGTTGTAAAACACGAGTTTAATGTAGACAATGGTCGTGGCACGATTAACCTTCATTATAATGGCAATCATTATTCAGTAGCTAATGAAGAGGGTAAAATTATAAGAAAAGTATTAGGTGATGGACATTGTTTATTCAGAGCAATATTTCAGTCATTGGAAAATATAGGTAAGAATAAAGAAATTTTTCCAGAAGTTAGTGATGGAGGAGATGCAGTTAATAAAATGAGACAATTTGTTTGTGATTATTACCGCGATATTGAGCATAATAATGATCATCCGATAATTGCTCATTTATTATCAGCGATAGATGGTGCTGGTGTTTACGGAGCAATGTTTATAGATCAATATATAATTAGTTTGATAAATCAATTTAACGAATGGCAAGTTGGTGGCGGTAATTCGATTAGTGGTGAGTCTGTTAAAAAAGCAAAGGTGGAAAATACATCTTGGGTAAGTGATGATTTTTTATTAGATATGTTGAGCAAAGAGGGTTTTTTAGCTGAGGCGTATGAGATATTAATTCCTGAAGTTGATGGGATGTCGAATGTAACAGTAGTTAATAGTGAGAGTGATTTTGAAAAAGTATTAAATAGAGAGCGAATCATAGAAGATGGCTATTTTCGAACAGGGAAGTTTTTTATTCCAATGCTAATAAATGCAACGGATAAAGATTTTGCTGAAATTAATAATCATTGGGTAGCATTAGTTGTAGAAGATGGTAATTCTGTTTATGTAGATCCAATGGGTTTTGAAATACCGAAGAGTATAGAAAAAGTTTTACGTAATAAATTATACTCTTATGAAGTGGTAGAAATTTTTGATAAGCAAGCTTGTCCCCAGATAGTAATGGATAAGGGAGAAGCCGATGATTTTCATTATCTTGAAGGCAATACAAATGATTGTGGTATTTTTTTGTTAGAAGCATTGCAGTGGATTAGTGAGCATAAAATCGATTTAGAATCTATAGGATCTATTCGAAAAAAAATGGCACAGACTACAGTAGAAAATTCTAAGCAATATGGTCAAGAGATACGGCAGAGGTATAGATCGAGTTTGTCTAAGCGGTATTTTATAGATGAAAATTATGATTTATTTAAGGATAGCTGCAGCAAAATGCAAAAAAAATTAGAATTTGATAAAGTTATAGATATGGTTAAATCTTGCTGTGAAGATAAAGAAATAAAAGCTAAGATAGAAATAAAAGATAACATCATTGAATTACAAATAAATCAAATTTTCGATTTTACCACCAATAAGGAGTT
>JAZNNJ010000023.1:0-49114 GCA_045580225.1 Gammaproteobacteria bacterium
CATATTATATTTTGTTAAAATGAATATTAATTACTATGGTAAATAAAACACTATTTATTACTTTGTTAATTACTTTAAATTGCTGGGGAGGTACTAATAAAGTTATTACCCAAAAACAAGTAAAAACTATATCGACTACTAATCATCATGTAACTAATAATAAAAAAACTACAGATCAAATTAAAAACCTTGAAAGACTTGAACACGAAATTTCTCAATTAAGTGATTTATTATCCAGTACAATCGTAACTTACCCTAACTGTTACAAATTTATCATGAAACATCATACCAATACCCCTATTCCATCTGGATATCGTGATCATCATACTCAAGATTTAATGTGGTCACAATCTGGAAATCATTATGATGATTTTAGATTATTTATCAGTATAAATAAAGTAAACCCTGGTCAAACTGCAAAATGTTATGTTAACCATTTAATTTCTGGTAGAGAACCATACGGTGAATTATCTAAAAGAACTTTTTTTGGTAATAATCAATTTTTAGTACCTAAGGGTACTCAAGGATATTTATTATCTTCTCCTCAATATGTTTGCGGTAATACTTTATTCGTTACAGTAGTAGAAGCTTATAGCCAAAAAATTATTTATCAAGATTTTAAATTACCAGCTAATACTGAAATTAAATTACCTTTTTCTGGCGAAAATAATCAATTATTTGAAATTCAAATTAAAAAAACTTGGCATAATCATGTAGATCCATACCATCTCTGTTACGATCGTAACCGCAAAATTAATGATGATGCTAGGGGAGCAATTGTTTTCTATGTAGATCATATCAGCGTCGATACAAACAAACGTGAACAAATTACGCAGAAAATAAATCAATTAAAAAATGAATACCAAACTGCAGAAGAAGAAATTATCTTAGGAGACTATTTAGATTTATAAGAACCAAGAACTTTAATAAATATCTAATCATTCCTTGTTTTTTAGAAAATTTTATTCTATGTTTAAAGCAAGATATTTTTGAAATTAATTAAATTATTGATTTTTTATGCGAAGAAAAATTATTGTAACTTCTGGTTTGATTTATGCTAACGGCGACTTGCATCTTGGACATATTTTAGAATTTATTCAGACTGATATTTGGGTTAGATTTCAAAAATTGAGAGGAGAAGAATGTTATTATTTTAGCGGTGAAGATACCCATGGGACTCCAATTATGATTAATGCACAAAAACAAAATTTAACTCCTGAAAAATTAATTGCTGAAGTACGCATTTCACACATTAAAGACGCTGAAGATTTCTTAATAAATTTTGATCAATATCATTCCACTGATTCTCGAGAAAATCTCGATTTAACCAATATTTTCTACCAAAAAATAAAAGAAAAAAATGATCTAATCGAAAAAGAAATTGAACAGGCTTTTGACCCAAAATTAAATTTATTTTTACCAGATCGATTTATCAAAGGTACGTGCCCTAAATGCAAAGCGGCTGATCAATACGGAGATAATTGTGAAATATGTGGATCGTCATATAATCCATTAGATTTAATTGATCCTCGTTCCACTTTAACAGGAGAATCTCCAATTCTGAAAAAAACTAAACACATCTTTTTTAACTTAGCAAATCACCAGGATTTCTTACAAAAGTGGTTACCAAATATTGTACCAAAACCACTTTATCACAAATTAACCGAGTGGTTTAAAGCTCCTTTGGAACCTTGGGATATTTCTAGAGACGCCCCTTACTTCGGCTTCATGATTCCAAATACAGAAGATAAATATTTTTATGTCTGGTTTGATGCACCTATTGGTTATTTAGCTAGCGCTAAAGCTTTTAGCAAAAAAAATAATTTAGATTTTGATGAAGATTGGTACCAAAATAGTAATACTGAATTATATCATGTAATTGGTAAAGATATTTTATATTTCCATGGTTTATTTTGGCCTGCAATTTTAAAAAGTGCTGGCTATCGTTTACCTAACGCATTAAAGGTACACGGTTTTTTAACAGTAAATGGTGAAAAAATGTCTAAATCACGTGGAACTTTTATTTTAGCACGGGATTATTTAAACTGTTTTGATCCAGAATACTTGCGATTCTATTTTGCAGCGAAATTAAATGGTTCTATTGAAGATTTGGATTTAAATCTAGAAGAATTTATTCAACGTAATAACAGTGATTTAGTTGGTAAAATCGTCAATATAGCTAGTCGTTTAAGTAAATTTATAGAGAGGGATTTTAATGGTTATCTAGCTAGTATTGATACTAAGCAAGAACTATGGAAAAATAGTTTAGAATTAATTGATCCAATTATTCAGGCATATGAAAAAAGCAATTTCGCTCATGCGATGAAATTAATTTTAAAATTAGCTGACTTAGTAAATCAATTTATCGACCAACAAAAACCTTGGACCTTACCTAAAAATTCTGTAGAACTACACGAATGTGTTAGTTTAGGTCTAAATGTCTATCGACAAATCATTATTTTTCTAAAACCTATTCTACCTAATCTAGCTCAAAAAAGTGAATTATTATTTAATCACCCACCCTTTGCTTGGGAAGATTTATATAAACCACTTGAAAAATGCAAGCTAAACCCTTTTAAATCTTTAATGAACAGGATTAACAAAGATAAAATTGATTTATTAGTAAAAAAAAGATGAAACTCGTTAAGTTCGTGGCTAGCGGCTTTGGTTTAGGTTACTTACCTAAATCTCCTGGTACGTATGCTAGTTTAGGAACAGTAATCCTTTTAAAATATCTTAACATTAATAATTTTGAGCAATTATTATATATTATTTTTTCCCTAGCCATGTTAGGATGGTCATCTTTATACTATTTACCCTCAAATTTAACTAAAATTGACCCTTCTTGGATTACTATTGATGAAATATTAGGACAATGCGTTACTTTTGTCGGTTTTTATCCTAATTTTCCTCTAACTTGGTCAAACTTTCTCATTGCTTTTGTATTGTTTAGATTCTTCGATATTTTAAAACCTTTTCCTGTCAACTACGCAGATAAAATTAAATCTCTGCATGGAATTATGATCGATGATATCATCGCCGGTTTATGGGGAGCCGCGATAATTCTTACTGTAACTAAAATATTGACCTAACACATTTATCAAAACACTTAAACGACAAAATAATTTTTATTGCGTGTACTTTTCATGATCTAAACTACCTTCTAAATGGTCAATAACTACCGTTGCTGCACAATCCCCAGTAACATTAACAACAGTCCTAAACATATCTAATAAACGATCAATCCCCATAATTAATGGAATAATCGCATCTGGCAAACCAACAGCATGCAAAACCATTCCTAACATAATTACTGCCCCACTAGGGTATCCTGCTGCCCCTATTGAACCTATTGTCGAAGTTAGTGCTAAAATTAAATATTGATAACTCGTTAAATTTACTCCTAACATTTGCGATAAAAAAACAGCACAAACTGTAATATAAATCGCTGAACCACTCATATTTATAGCAGCTCCCAAAGGTAATACGAAATTAGCACTACCTGAAGATATCCCTAATTTATTTTGTAATTCATCTACTGCTAACGCAATACTCGCCTTACTGCTAGAACTAGCAAAAGCCAATGACTGAATATTTAAAGTTTTTCTAAAAAAAGAAAAAGGATTTAAACGACAAAATAACAACATTATTCCAAAAACTAAATACTGAATAAAAAAAGCTCCTAAAATAGTACTTGCTAATTTACCCAAACTCAAAAAACTAGCAAAACCGTAATTACCCACAACCCAAGTAATAATTGCAAATACCCCATAAGGAGTAGTTTTTACAATCAATTCCACCATTTTAAAAACTACACTAGTAAATGAAGCAACTAATTGACGAGCTAATTGCCCTTTTTCTCCAGCTAAAATTATGGATATACCAAAAATAAAAGCAAAAAATACTACCTGCAAAGTATTTCCCTGTGACATTGCCATAACTGGATTTTTAGGAAATATCTCAGTCAATAATGACTTTAATGATACTACCGCAGCAGAGCCGTTCAATTCAGAACCTAAATTTAATGTTAAATTTACTCCCTCCCCCGGCCTAAATAAATTAGCAATTAATATACCCAAACTTACTGCAAAGATAGTCATTCCTAAATAAACTAAAGCAGCTTTTTTACCCAATCGCCCTAACAAAGCAGTATCACTAAGATTAGTAATTCCGTACAAAATAGCACAAAAAACTGTAGGAATAACAATCATTTTAATTAAATTCATATAAATGTCTGCGATGGGTTCTACATAAGTAACTAATTCAGGTAAATACCTACCCGTTATTCCACCTAAAAACATTCCTATCAAAACTTTATGGCATAAACTAAACTTCATTTTTAATACCCCATTCTAACCACTTTCGATTCACAACTGGTTGGTGAATCCTTAAATAATCAACATCATTTTTTAAATGATAAGAAACTGCACCAGTCAAATCATCTAGACTACATGTAGAATTACCGTGCCATTTTGTTAAATAACTTTTTCTAGAATGTCCAATCAAAATCCTAACACCTAAATTTCGAAAAACATAAAGATTATCTAATACTAATAAATTTTGTTTCAAATTTTTTCCAAAACCAATTCCCGGATCAAAAATAAATTGCTCTAATGATAATCCAGCATTAACCCAAGCTTCTAAATTAATACATAATCTATGATACATTGTTTCTAAAATATCAAAACCCTTAAAATACTTATCTTGTGCAGGTAATCCTAAATTATCCATTACTACTATTTGCCAATCAGTATCCCTAAATAAAGCTAACTTTTCCTTACTTAAATCACCACTTTGATCATTAACTATTTTTACTGGATAATCTAATAGTCTACGCATAATACCTAATCTGAAAGTATCTACGCTTAAATATGCACTGTTAGCAGGAAATTTTTCTAAAAACGGCTTCAATCTATCCCATTCGGTGTTTTCGTCTATCAATGTACGATTAGGCGCAGTAGATACTCCTCCTACATCAATGTATTCACATCCTTGTTCAAAATGTTCATGAACTTTTCGAATTCCTGTTTCTACAGTATCATGATCACTAAATGATTCAATAGATAAATTTATAATTCCTACTAAAGCTGGACGATCAACTCTAAAAGGAGTTAACTTCAAAGTTTCTGTTATTTGCAAACGTTCTACCCAATTTGCTATTGTTACATTATTAATTAAAAAATCACCAGGCCAAATTTCCGACAATGGCTGTAATGCAAAAAGACGATTAGTTAGCTCTAAATGAGGAATCGTAAGATTAGGTAAATTAATTTCTCCATGGTTCCATACCAAAATATCCAGATCTATCTCTCGAGGAGACCAACGTTCACTTAATTTCCTTCCAACTTGAGCCTCTATCGTTTTTAAATATCTTAATAAAACCTCAGGTAATACATCCGTTCTTATTTTTAAAGCAAGATTATAATATGGTATATTCCAACTTTCTGGAGAATTCGGTAGCAATAATGCCTCCGTTTCATAAATTCTAGATATTTCGATAATTTCTAATCCAAAATCACTAAAAAGCTTAATTGCTTTACGAATATATCCTAAACGATCACCTAAATTGCTTCCCACTGCAATTCCATAAATTTCTTTTTTCAATTTTTTACCCATACTATTTAATTTTTTTATCTTTACTAGATAATTGTACAGTACGTAATTTAGCACTAATTTGAGATATTTTAACCAATAAATTAGTAATATTTTTACGTTGACTTTTATTCATAATCAACCGCTTAATTTGGTCTTTTTTACGAATTTCGTTAGCTTCATCAATATCTTTGGCAGCCAATACCGTATCTGCTAAAATAATCACATGATTCGGTTGCACATCTAATATCCCTTTAGAAACGTAAAAGTAAGTAATTCTATCATTTTTTACTATTTTTATTTGTCCCGGTTTAATTAACGTTAAAAAGGGAATATGACCTGGTAAAATACCAACTTCTCCCAAGACACCTGATACTACAACCATATTAACCATTCCGGAAAAAATAGGTTTTTCTAAACTAATAATTTCTAAAAAAATTTCCTTTTTCATGATAATTTCTTACTTTTTTCTACTGCCTCTTCTACCGTTCCTACCATATAAAAAGCTTGCTCAGGCAAATCATCATATTTTCCAGACAATATTTCTTGAAAACCACGAATCGTATCTTGTAACTCTACGTATCTACCAGGTATACCACTAAAAGTTTCAGCCACAAAAAAAGGTTGAGATAAAAATTTTTCTATTTTACGAGCTCGATTCACCGTTAATCTATCTTCATCACTTAACTCATCCATACCTAAAATCGATATAATTTCTTTTAAATCTTTATAACGTTGTAAAATTTGACGAACCATTTGTGACGTTTGATAATGTTCCTTCCCAACAATCGACTCTTCCAATTGTTTACTAGAAGAACTAAGTGGATCTACCGCCGGAAAAATACCAATTTCAACAATATTTCTTGATAAAACAATACTAGCATCTAAATGAGTAAAAGTTGTTACTGGTGATGGATCAGATAAATCGTCAGCAGGAACATAAACTGCTTGTACTGAAGTAATTGATCCACTTTTAGTAGAAGTAATCCGCTCTTGCAACATTCCCATTTCTTCAGCCAACGTTGGCTGATACCCTACTGCTGAAGGCATTCTTCCTAATAAAGCTGATACCTCTACTCCAGCTAACGTATAACGATAAATATTATCAATAAAAAACAACATATCCTTTCCAGAATCTCGGAAATACTCTGCTACAGTTAATCCACTTAAAGCAACTCGTAAGCGACTTCCCGGAGGTTCATTCATTTGCCCATAAATCAAAGCAACTTTATCCAAAACCTGCGCCTCTTTCATTTCATGATAAAAATCATTCCCTTCACGAGTACGCTCTCCTACTCCTACAAACACTGAATAACCATTGCTTTCAATCGCAATATTTCGGATTAACTCTAAAATAGTTACGGTTTTACCTACTCCTGCTCCACCAAATAATCCAACTTTACCTCCCTTAGCAAAAGGAGTTAACAAATCAATTGCTTTGATTCCTGTAACTAATACTTCAACCGTTCCTTTTTGTTCTACAAAAGAAGGGGGAAAACGATGAATAGGCAAATATGCATCTGCTTTTATCATGCCAGCATTATCAATAGGTTCACCCAAAACATTCATTATTCTACCTAAAGTCCCTTCACCTACTGGAATTTGAATAGGATGTCCTAAACTCTTAACTAACATATGACGTTTTAAACCATCAGTTTGTCCCATAGCAACAGTTCTAACTATACCATCACCTAACTGTTGCTGTACCTCTAAAATTAAACCATTATCTAGTACTTCTAAAGCATCATAAATTTTAGGAACATCCCCAACTGGATACTCTATATCTACAATTGCCCCTAAAACTGCAATAATTTTACCTTCCATCATTATTTCACCCCTAATAAAGCTTCTGCTCCACCCACAATTTCGGATATCTCTGTTGTAATCAGTTCTTGACGAATTTTATGATAAATTACCTGTAAATTTTTAATCATAATTACCGTATTATCAGTAGCACTCTGCATTGCTAGCATCCTAGCAACTTGTTCACTAGCAATATTTTCCACCACCGTTTGAAAAATTTGTGCTTCTAAATACCGTAAAATCAACTCTTCAGTCAATTGCGCAATATTTGGCTCGCATTCACATTCTTCCCGTTTAATTTCACTAATTTCTAACCCTTCAAAAGGTAGAAGTTGTTTAATTTTAGGTTGAAAAGCTAAATCTGTAAGTTGGTTATGAGCAATAAATACCCTACTTAATTTTTTAATTCTATATAACTTAAGAAGTTCCCTTCCCTTTTTTACTACTTCAACAACATTAGGCATTTCTCCCAAACCAGAAATAGCATTAACCAATATTCCTTTTCTTTTTTCGAAAAAATTACGAGCTTGATCCCCAAATAATGACCAAAAAAACGTTTTTTTACCAAATTGTTTATTATGCTCTAACACTAACTGAAACAAATTAGTATTTAAACTACCACATAATCCGTGATCACTAGATAAAATCAAATATCCAATACCTTTAGAATGTAAATTATCTTTAAAATATCCCAATTGATTCTTAGTATTTTGATAAGATAACAAATGCTGTAATACTTCCGAAACTTTATTAGCATAACAAAAAGTTGCTTCTTTACGTTTTTTAGTCACAAATATTTTACTAGCCGCCACGTTTTGCATAGCCCTCGTGATTTTTTGAATCTTACGAATACTTTGAATCTGTTCTTTTATATCTTTTAATGATTTCATTGCTAAAAAAATACTTTTTTAAATTCATTAACTATTTTCAGTAAATCCTTCTCTAAGTCTTCATTATATACTGGATAATCGTCCATATTCTTTAATATAGCTCCATAATTATCCAATAAATAATAATGTAAACGTTGTTCAAAATCGTTGATTTTATCAATCGCAACATCACTAATTAAATTTTTCTCAATCAAAAATAAACTAACTGCAATTAACCCAACTGATAACGGCTTGAATTTAGGTTGTTTTAGCAACTTAATAATCCTGCTCCCTAAAGCAATTTGTTTTTTCGCTGTTTCATTTAATTCTGAAGAAAATTGCGAAAAAGCCTCTAGCTCTCGGTATTGAGCTAACAATAAACGAATTTTACTACCTAACTTTTTAATTAGCGGAGTTTGCGCAGCGCCACCTACTCTAGACACAGATAAACCAACATTAATCGCGGGACGTACTCCAGAATTAAACAAATTAGTTTCTAAAAAAATCTGTCCATCTGTTATCGAAATAACATTAGTAGGAATATACGCTGCTACATCACCTTCTTGAGTTTCAATAATTGGCAAAGCAGTAATCGAACCAGTTTTTCCTACTACTTTCCTTTTAGTAAATCTTTCTACGAAATCAATATTTACCCTAGAAGCTCGCTCTAATAAGCGAGAATGCAAATAAAAAATATCTCCAGGGTATGCTTCCCTTCCGGGCGGACGACGCAATAACAAACTAATTTGCCGATAAGCCCATGCATGTTTAGTTAAATCATCATATACGATTAACACATCTTCTCCATGATTACGAAAATATTCAGCCATAGAACAAGCTGCATAAGGAGCTATATATTGTTCTACTGCAGAACTAGCGGCAGTAGCCGCTACAACAATTGTATAATCAAATGCTTTAAATTCTTTTAATTTTTGAACAATATTAGCTACAGAACTATTTTTTTGACCTATTGCAACATAAATACACTTTATTCCTTTATTTTTTTGATTAATAATTGTATCGATTGCTAACGAAGTTTTACCAGTTTGTCGATCACCAATAATTAACTCTCTTTGACCTCTACCAATCGGTACCATCACATCGATAGCTTTTATTCCAGTATGCAAAGGCTGGTCTACCGTTTCACGATCTATCACTCCAGGAGCTTGATATTCAATAGGCCAACGTTCTTTATATCTTATTTCTCCAATTCCATCAATCGGCTCACCTAAAGCATTAACCACTCTTCCTAATAACGATTTACCTACAGGCACAGATAAAATTTGCTTGGTACACCTTACTGTTGCTCCTTCTTTAATTTTCGTAATATCCCCAATTAAAGCAATACTAGTAACACCCACTTCTAAACTTAAAACAACCCCCAATTCACCATTTTGAAAATGTACTAACTCATTTAGCATAACATCATTCATTCCATAAACTTGTACAATACCATCTCGTACACTTAAAACTACTCCTTCAGTTTCATAATTAGTATCTGCAATAAAATTATCAATTTGTTTTTTTATTGATTCTTCTAAATTATTTAAATTTAACATACCCTAATCTCTAATAAATGTTGCTTTAACCGTTGCAAACGCCCACGAATAGTATAATCTATTTTTTTTCCATCGATATACACTACCATCCCACCAATAACCTTAGAATCTAAATAATTTTGTAAAATTACTTTTTTTTGATAACTCAATTCCAATTTTTTCCGTAATTTAATGACTTGCTCCTCTGTTAAATAATCTTTAGTAAATACTTTGGCTAAAACTATTTGATGAGCCTTCAAAAAACACCCCTGTAAACTAACAATAATATCAGGCAGTAGTTCTAAATGATGATTCTTAATCAAACATTTAAAAAACTCCCGTTGTCCAGGTTTACTAAATAAATCATCATCAAACAATTTTACCTTATCTTCTAAAGAAAGAACTGGATATTTTAAAATTAATTTAATTTTTATGTTATTAATTTCACGATACAAGCGCAACAAAAACTGCTGCCATGTCAATAAATCAGTTACAGGAATAACTTTACTCAGAACTTTTACATAACATTTAGCTTTTTTTAAATTATGTTTCTTACAACCCTGAAAAATACCATTTTCTAAATTTTGCTGATCTTGGGTACAATTAATCATTTTATTTGCTCAATCGCTTGATCAAGAAAATCACGTCTTAAATCATCAGTTAACTTGCGATCTAAAATTTTTTCTAACATCAACATTAATCGCTCAACCTCTTCAGCACGCATCTTCTTGACTAATTTTTCAATTTTAAAAGCTGCTTCTTTAGTAGCATCCATAACTAATTGTTTTTGTTGTTTTTCCGTCGCTAATTTAGCCTCATTCAAAGCAAGTTCAGCTTGTTTTCTAGCTTGATTGATAATCATCCCCGCTTGATCTTTCGCATCCTGAATAATCAACGATGCCTGCTGGTCGGCTTCTAACAAACGAACATGGCTCTTATCAAAATTCTCCATGCCTTGCAAGATTTTTTGTTGACGTTCTTTCAATTTACCCATCAAAGATGGCCATATATAACAACTCACCACCCACAACAAAACCCCAAATGTCAACAATTCTCCAATTAAAGTAATGTTAATATCCATCTTAACTCAAACTAACTTTAGCTACCTTTAAAATAACTTCCACAAATGGATTATTACCAAAAACTAACAATAGCCCCGTTGCAACAGCAATCGCAGCGAAAGCATCAATTAAGCCCGCCATAATAAACATTCTCATCATTAATAATTGGGCAATTTCAGGTTGACGAGCCGTACTTTCTAAAAATTTAGCACCAATATAACTAAATCCTAAAGTAGTACTGATCGCCGCAATTGCAATTAACAATGCCGCAATAATAGCCGTAATAATTTGTACCTCTTTAATAATTTGAACTAATTCCATATATACCTCTTACTCTTTTACACTCATAGCCAAATAAATAACAGTTAACATCATAAACACGAATGCTTGAATTGATACTACCAAAATATGAAAAATTGCCCATAAACCACCTGGTATACCTTGAATCCACCATGGCAACATCGCAATCAACAAAAAAATTAACTCTCCTGCAAACATATTACCAAATAGTCGCAAAGACAGAGACAATGGTTTAACCCCGTCTTCAATCAATTTAAATACAAAATTCACTGGGAACAACCATTTTCCAAATGGCTCAACAAAATAAGTTTTAAGCATTCCTCTACCACCTTTAAAACGAAATCCCACACCTATCACTAAAAAAAATATCATAAATGCACTACCAAAAGTACAATTAGGATCATTAGTAGCCACAATTCTCATTTCATAACCAAAAACTCTAGAAAATAAATCTACCGGCAACAAATCAAATAAATTTAAAATGAAAACCCACATAAAAGTAATTAAAGCAATAGGAGTAATCCAGCATCCACCGGGCATAATACCTTCTACTAAATCGTCTATTTTTTCAATCAACAACTCCAGAATTAATTGCAACTTAGAAGGTTTCGAATATTCGAATCTATAGTTAACCCAAATCAAGCAACCTACTAAAAACAATGCCACACTAAAAGTAATTAAAAAAGTATCTATATGAAAAACCCAAAAGCCACTACCTTCATTAATCTTTCCCGTTAAGAAATTAATCCGCAAATGCTCCAAATGCATTTTGATATACTCACTTCTAGGACAAAAATTAATCATATTTTTTAACCGGAAAAATCAAACTAACAATAATCGCTATAATATAACCAATCAACCAAGAACCAAAATGCCAGCCAAAAGCCACCCCGCCAATTCCTAATAATAATATACTTAAAAACCACTTTATAGCTTCTTGCTTTATAAAATAACTCATTAATTGCTTACAATCAAGTTTGATATTTGCTTTTAACATAAAACCGCGATATAGAAAATAACCATGCGGAATCCACCAGCATAATACTCCCCATACCCATGCAAAATCCAGATTACAAAATACTAACCATGATAAAATAAATGATATTAAAAACTGAGATAACCATTTTTTTATCCAAACGGAAACAATCATATACCTAACTATTGATTAATAACAAATCTTAAACCTTGTAACAATTGTACTGCTTCATATAATTGATAATCATCTTTTAAAATATCTATCGTCTTCTTATAAACCGCATTTACATCGTTTCTATCTTTTAGATTTTTAGCAATATTTTTATTTTCTATTTTGATATGATCAATAAAATTAGCTTCTTCTATTTTTAATCTATTTTCTTGTTGATCCTTCAAAATATTGTAATCTAAAGGTAAATCTTCTATTTCTACATCAGGTTTAACCCCTTCTGCTTGAATAGAACGACCGGCTGGAGTATAGTAGATTGCAGTAGTTAATTTAAGTGCATTATTTCCCTCTAATGGTAAAACCACCTGTACTGAACCCTTACCAAAACTTTTATTTCCAACAATTAAAGCTCTACGATGATCTTGTAATGCACCAGCTACAATTTCAGACGCTGACGCACTTCCACCATTGATCAAAACTACCATCGGTATCCCGGTTAATACATCTCCGCGATTTGCTTTAGCATTAACTTTAAATCCTGGGATCTTACTCTCTGTATAAACAATCAGCTTGTCATATTTTAATTTATCTGCATCTAGAAATAAATCAGCTACATCAACTGCTGCTTCCAATAATCCACCAGGATTATTACGCAAATCTAAAACTAATCCTTTTAAATCAGGATCCACTTTTAAAAGCTTGTTTATATTATCCTTTATCTCCTTAGCACTATGCTCTTGAAATAAAGACAAACGCAAGCAAGCATAATGTGGTATTAACATCATTGAACGCACACTTTTAACATTTATAGTTTCACGTTGCAAATTAAAAACTAATGGTTTTAAAACATTCTGCCTAATAACCGTTAATTTAACCCAAGTACCTGGAACACCTCTCATCAAACTAACAGCATTTTTCAATGTCAAATCTTTTACTAAAACATCATTTATTTGGATAATATAATCACCCGATTTAATACCTGCTTTATGAGCGACAGTACCATCAATCGGTGACACTACTAAAATCGCCCCCCGATCAGGCATAATCTCTACCCCAATTCCTCCAAACTTGCCACTGGTATTATTCTCTAAATCTTTTACTTCTTCCGGATCTAAAAAATCCGAATGTGGATCTAATTTAGTAACCATTCCCTGTAAAGCTGTCTTAAGCAAAACATTTTTACCTATATCTTGATAATAATATCGCTTAATATTTTGAATAACTTCCTTAAATAAGCGTAAATCCCTATCTTCTAATTGTTCATTACTCAAAACTAATTGACTAAAAGCAAAAAACAACATTCCAAAAATAAATTTTACTATCTTTTTCATTAGCTAAACAAAACCACTATCACGTAACCCGTTTATCAAAACATTTTCTATAAAAATAATCAAGCTCATTAAACTAACTATAAAATCAAGAAGAAGTACTATTACTAATTAATGTTACGGTAATAATTTTTTCAGAAAAATGCTGACAATTGTTTAACAAAAAACGATATCTAGAATGTCGCGGTTTATTTCTTATATACTCTACTGAATCACTAATAAATGTCTCTAGATTATTAATATTGGTAGCAACAGGACTAAAACGATACTCCGATATTAGTTCTAAATCCTCTTGAAAAATTGGATCCTTTCCGCTAGTAAATCCTAAATTATGTAGCTGTCCTTTGCTATCAGTATAAAATACATGACGATGTACTACACGCCAATTGTGATTAAATGAAGTAGCATATTTTGAAAGCACATCTGGATTTTTAACTAAAAATTTACATCCTCTTAATGGCCTTTCTCCTAATACTAAACTGTTAGGCGGCATCTTAGCTACCAAATCTTCAACATTTTTTACTCTGAAATATTTGTTTAACGGAGCATTTAAAAAATCGGCAATTTCCTTTGGAGATTTAATATTCCCTACATACTGTACTTGATCACCCACTTTCTCAAAAAAAGGTTTATCATCTATAACAGTAAATTGAGGAGATAATAGATAATCAAATTTCTGCCATTGCCATTCATTAGATAAATATCTATTTTGACCTGTTCTTAATAGGTCTTTAAATAAATACTCATTATAATCACTAATATGCAATCCCATTTGTTCAGGAAGTTTATTATCACCAAAAATTTCATCATAAATCCAAGCATGATTCATTAATGATAAAGAAGATACTTTTGGTTTTCTCATATTTTTAGTCAAAGCAACCTTACTTGTCTTGCTAACTAAAGATCTCTTAGGTGTACTTTTAATAATTTTATATTTATCAATCGGTACATGGTTACTTCTTTGCACTAAATTTTTTTCACAAATTAGCTTGTTGTTATTTTCATTTTTTTCTACAGAATTATCAATATGATATTTTTTAAAAGTATCTATCAATAAATCAGCAGATACGATTTCTAATTTTTTTAAATCGTTATTTAAATTTTGTTGAAAACTAAGCACAAACTGTACACCTAAATTTTGCAACCAATTTTCTAAAATTTTAGAGTGCATTTGCTGTTCTTTTATCTTAGTTATAAATTCTAAACCAATATCCTTTAATTCTCCTAAACGAACACAATCTTCTTCAGTTTTAACATCAAATCCTATTTCAGTAAATTTACTCGGATAATTTTTTCTTAAAAATTCTTCAAATAATTGCCTATAAGTCGGTAATTCTTTACCTAATTTCTGTAATGCACCACGGTACTCATTTAAAACATAATTTTTACAATTTAGACCTTTATCTACTTTATCAATTAACTCTTTTAATCGATTTTTAGCATCACGTTTGTCAATTAACATTCGATAGTTATCCGCGTAATAATTTTCAGCTAAATTTTTAATCATCATCAAACTCATTTGCTCAAAATTTTGTTTGGCTAAATGATTCTTATTTACAAAATCTGTCATTAAAATTCTTTCTAAAATTTCCTTATTTTCTTTTAATAACCTATTGATAACTTCATTAACATCATCAGCAATATGATCTTTCTGCAAAATAATTTTTTGATTTAAACGATCTAAAACTGTATTTGTAACTAAATTTTTAATTTTTATTTTGATAGCGTTCCACATTGCCTCACGAAAAACATGCTCCTTATTTTGAGCATCACTGACCTCATCACTCGAACTACTATCTTTACCCAACATACTAACACATAAAGATTTACCGTAATTTAAAGCAACATTTATTAATCCATTAATAACTACCCCCTTAAAATTAAAATCTTCATCTGATATTATTGTATCTAGCACTCTAACAGATACATCTAAACCATTTAATATTAATAAACTTCCTACGGACGATGAAAATGGAAACACTGCACCTCCTAAAATTATTTCTAGAAAACCTATACCCAGAGCACCCCATCGCTTAATTAATTTAACCGGTTTTAATTTAATTTTAATAAGATTATGTTTTTGAAAACCATTATTTATCAATTGTTGATTACAAATCTCAGTAATCTCAGGTCTTTCGTTTGTATCACTATAATTTAACTTTAAACTTTTTATGGTTGCAGTTAAATTTAAGGAACCTAAAATAAAATTACTTCCAGTATCTAATATAATTTTTTCCCTTTGACTACTGTCTTTAACTAACATCAAATCATCAAAACATGCCTGATAAATTTGATCTAAACGACTAATATAGGATAATTGAAAAATTATTTCTTCCTGATTATCGGATGGTAACTCTAAAAGAGCAATTTTATGGAAATCTAAATGATAATTAATCCCGTTTAGAACTTCTTCTAAATTTTTTACAAATTCCTGCTTTGCTTCAATGACTATTTTTCGATTAGCTTTGGTATCTTTAACAATTTCTTTTTGAGCTAGATTCAAACGATTTTGAGCTACTAATAATTTTCTGATCCAAACTAAGTAATGCGTATTTTCTTGTAATAAACTTTGTTCCTCACACCAAATTAATCTTTGCTGATACGGGACACTAGAAATTAACACCCAATAATATCGATTTAACTCTTCTACCACAGAATCATAAGTATTTTGAAAATACTCAACCAATTGATGATAATAGATAGCATTATTAAAAAATCGATTATTTTGCAAAATACTTTGTTTCTGAATAATCCATTTTTGTATTATTTCTTCTGGAGAAAACTCAAACTTTAAACTACTAACAAAAATACTCCAACTTTCATTTAGTTGTTTTTCTATCAAGCTCTTTAAAGATAACTGATTTTTTTCTAGCCAAGTTTGAAAAATTAAATGCAACCACATTATTTCTTTAGCGTCTACCTGTTGCTTTTTATCTCTAATTTTTAACGATATTTTTTCGATAAATTTATGATCAACATAAGAAGAAACTTCTTTAAATAAAATTTTCAACAATAAAACTTCTCGATATTTTTTTTCTTGTTTTATCGAATAAGTTTCTAATTCTCTTACTAACTTATCCCCTACTTGTTTTTTTACTTCATCTTCTAGTATCCCATACAAATTTAAATCAACTACTTTACTAAACCCATATTTAATCAACAAAAAACGAAGAAGTTGATCATCATAAAAATTTAATAAATACGATGGATTATGTACTTTTTTAATTAAATTATCTAAGGTCTCTTCTCTAAATTTTAAAATATCAGAAGTTAAATCTATCCTTCTATTGTTTACACAAGCAAAAAGTTTATTATTTTCAACTATAATCCCTATCTCAAAAAAATCTCTTCCTTTTTTCCCAAATATTATATCAGGCAAAAAAGGCATCAACCAATTTCTTTCTTCCTCTGTTTTTAATTCTTTTAAATGTTGTTTCTTCTGCAACCAATTAAATTTCTCTAGTTCAGCAGCATAATTAACTTGCGCTAATCGTTCTCGAACATCTAATAAACAATGATATAAATTTTCCGCTATTTTAGCATCATAATAAATATCATTAAATACTGGACAATCTGAATGAAATTCTTTTTCCAAATTTAAAATAAATTGATAACTACCCGGCTGACCTTGACGCCCTACTCTTCCAATGGCCTGATCATCAATCCTTTGATTAGAAGAAATTTTAGTTTTAATTAAATGCCCTCCACCACGTAATATTGAAAGATAATCTATTTTAAAATCAGTTCCTCTTCCTCCTAAATTCGTAGTAATAATAATATCTTTTCCGGTCAATTCCCTATCTAAATCATTAGAATTATTTTTACTATCAATGTATAAAATTGGTTCAGTAATTTTAGAAAAAGATTTAGATAAAATATCTTTTAAATTCATAACTTCTTTGATAGTTTCCATAATTACTATTACAGTTCTATGCATTTTAAAATAAAAATTAGTCTCTTTTGCTATTTTAAAATACCAATCTTCCTCATTTTCAGCCCATATTACAGATAAAAAAGCAACACTTTTTACAATAAAAGAAGGAATTATTACCGGATTTACTCCATATATTTTTCGCAGTAACATTAAGTCATTACTTTTACCTAAAGTACCACTAAAACCCACTAGCTTAGAATATTTTTTATAAAAATATGGATAAGTCTCTTCTAAACTAACAACTGTCTCTTCAGGTAATAAAATATTTTGACTTAATGCTAAAAAACTATGTAAACCATCAATCAAATGAACTTTCTCCATCTCTACTCCCGTAGATATTTCTATTGGCTCTAAACTAGTAAAACCATTACGGCGCTCTAAAACGAAATCTTTTAATGGGTGCAAAGAAAATGAATTAAATAAATTATCAATCAACATTTCTTTACGCTCGTTTAAAAAATGATGCAAATGTTCAGGTAATATAATTTTACCTTGTTGCAATAATCGGTCGGTGATAATTTGATCTAACCATATCTCACATTCTTCTATTGGTACTTGAGATCGTTCTTTAAATATTTTACTTAATTTAACTAAAATATGAAAAATTGCTCCTTCTTTATTTAATTCTAAATTATCCAATGACTTTACCTTCAAGACACAAGAATCATCTTCAAACTCCAAAGCATTTAAAATTTGATTAGTAAAATGCCAAATATCAATAAATAATAAACGAAAACTATCATGACCAGGAAATTTATTACCAATCATTACAGCATGGTCATTCCGATCTAAAAATAAATAATCAACTTCATCAACAATGTGTGTTCCATCAAATTGACGACTTTTTCGTAAATCATGATAATGCGTATCCTGCAAATCATCACTGATATAACTCTCAATATCCCCGTATAAAATATCACTATGATACAGATTTTGATTTTCTTGATTTTGATTATTATCTACTTTTATTTTTTGCCACATTTTCCATCCTAACTCCCCAACATTACAACTAAACATTGCATAAAAAGGAGCATAAATTTTGGCATCTCTCTCACTTAATATAGATATTGTAGTAGAAATATCTACTTTTTCTTTGTAAGTAGAACGCAAAATAGCATGAAGAGCAACAATATACGATTTACCTTCACCAGTACCAACCTGCAATAAAGAACCTTTATCAAAATATAAAGGTAACACTGCCGAAAATAATTGAGCAAAACGAGGTAAATAACCAAATTGAATCTTACCAGCTTCCATAATAACAATTAAACGTTCCAATAGTGAAGTTTTTTGATCAACCCCGTCAAACCACAAATAATAATCATTATTGCGATATTGCTCTTTTAAACAATTGTCATAATATTTTTCACCACTATAGTTAAATAAACATGAATTCAAGTCTTCAGGAATTTGCCATTCTGCCAATATCGCATTATTTAATCTGTTTGTAGAAAAAAATTCATTAAAATTTTTTAGCCGCACAGTCGGATATAACTTATAAGCCTTTTCAACTACTTCGTACGCCTTTTTACCTGCAAATATCACCTCTTCATTTTCGGAATTTAAATTTATAAATTGCTCCCAAAATTGCTCTGAATTCAAAAAATCTCCTTGATCTACAGCTGTCAACCAGACTTGTAAATCTTCAACAGATAAGTCTATTGGATTATTTAACATAAATTTTAAACTTTTACCTGTATGATCTTCTAATTGCCACAAAATTAAACAATTTTGATACTGATTTAAATAAGCAATAAAATCTAATGCTTTATGCAAATTTGGAAATATTTTTATTAAAAAACTAAGTTTAATATCCCATGGTAATTCGTTATCTAAAAATTTTTCTAATTCTTTCTCTAAAATTTTCCCTAAACTTAATTTAGGAAAAACTTGTTTAAATAATAAATAATATTGAAATGTTTGTAATGAATTAATTTCGGGTGAAAAATAATTACTCCAAGTTTCAAAGGAAATGTTAAAAGTAATCAAAAAATCTAATAATAGATCTAGTTCTTGTTTAGTCGTTACCGGCAATAATTTAAAATATCCCTCCAGCCACTCTAAATTATGCTTTCTAAAAAAAGCATGCCTTTTACGTTCCTCTTCCGCAGTAAAAAATAAAATATTTTGTCCAGCAAAAACTATACTCATTCTTTGTATTTCATCTAAAAACTCTTTTAACCAAGAAGGCTTGTATTCTGGATAAATTATTTTATCCCTTAAACGTTCGTAATTAGATAAATGTCGACTAGTTAAAATTTTACGATAAAAAAGAAAAAAGTAATCTAAGTCCTTTTTCTGTAACAAAAAAGTATCTTTACTTTCTTTTTCCCACCATTTTTCCCAATTTTTTAGTGGAATTAATTCTTGTTCTTTTTTTAAATTTTTAAAGATTTTTCGAATAATTAATTTAGAATTTTCATCAACAACCAAAAAATATTTTAATAAAAAATTCTCAACATCCCTATTTACAAAAGAAATCGGTAATTTATTAATTAAAAACAAATAATTATTAAATTTATCTATACTTATCCATTCAACTGTTGGCAAAAATGTATTATTCCTAAAAACATGATATTGAGCAAAACGACGCCATAACCATAGAGATTTTGGTTGTTTTTGCTGGCTATAATAAATATCAGCAAATTTAGGAATTATTTCGGGATAAACAACTAAGCATTCGCAATTTTTTACTAAAGATTTAGTACCAACGTTATCAACATATTTTTTTTGTTGAATTACACAATCACTCTTGCTATTTTTTGCTATCTTACTATCGCTAGATATTAACTTAATATTTTTTACCGGATTACTATCAAATTTTTTACTACAAAACCTATCTAAATCTTGATAAAGATTGTATAGATTCATAAATCGTGTAAAAAAATTTTGTTTTTTTAAATCCGTAGTTTTATCCGGATGACATGTTAATAATATTTCACGTTTTTTCGTATTTATCTGTGATATTTCCGTTATTCCCATCTCCCTTAACAGAAACTTTCGATATTCCTGGATATCTTCTTCGCTTAATTCGATATAATCACCACTCCAATGCTCCCAATCTTTAAAATCTTTTTGTTCATTATTATTTGTATTTATATTATCGAAAATTATATTATCCTTTGATATGATAACAATATCTGGATCACGTTTAATTAGCTCATATCCATGATTAGATCTATGATCTGCAAAATTACCTATTTTTAACTGCATACCTAAACTAAATTGCCAACCCCGCTGATCTTTTTGAGTTTCACCAAAAAAAATCATTGGACAACGAATATTGGTCAATCTATACTCTATTTTTCCACGCCCACCAACCAAATTGCTACCATTTTTACCGAAATAATAATTAGTTAACCACAACGACCATCGAGAATTAAATTCTCTGCCCAATACCAAGTCTCCGCCTGATAAAACAGTTTCAGACTTCTTTTTATTAAAATACACCCTTTCTTCATTCTTAAAAAAGGGTTGGTAATAATTTCCGCCAAAAAACCAATTACGATACCATATTTCTCCACCACACATTAATTGTTGGTAATCATTTAAATTACCTTGTCGATAATCAAATCCTACATAAATACCCCAAAGATTATCTAAATTTTTACCTTTTCGAAAACCCAAATGTCCGTTAAACTCCAAACGATTAGTTTCATATAATCTTAAATCACAAAATAAAATTTGGTTTAAATTCTGAACTAACGGCACAAATAAACGGTACTCACCTGAATAATGAAATTTTGTCTTAAAATTTTTGGCAAAAATAAAACTTAAATAAGGATTTATTGTAGTTGGAATTCCAATATTATCTTCATGTCTAATAATATGTGTTTGTCGTAACTTCTTTAATTCATATCCAGAAAGATTAAAATCTTGTATTTTATCTGTCGAATTACTTTCTACATCACTAAAACAATTGGATGAAATAAAAATATGCAACACGATTAAAACTATAATCTTTTTCATTATTTTACTTAAATTTTTAGAAAAAGTTTAAAATAAACCTCTAAAAAAAAGTATTCGTATAGAAAACTTAGTAAAAAACTACTAAACAAAATTAAATTCTATTATTTCGAAATTATTTTTAATTTACCATCTAATACTAAAAAATATCACTTAGAAAATAACATAATTATCATTTAGTACAATCAATAACTTTACAATGATACAGAATGGATATTTTTACTTTTTGAATCCAAACATTTCAATAAAACGTAAAACTAAATTTTCTCGAATTAACTCTTCATTTAAATTAATCTGTTTTCTTGTTTTTTGTAAGTTAATTAACCAACTTTCAAATACAAAAATATTATGAAAATCTACACAATAATTTTCACTAAATGAAATACAATTATTTGAAAAAATAGTTAATTGCTGCATTAATATGTAATAGATATTAATTAAATCATCTAGAACAAATTGATTCTGAATATTTTGTAAATTAAAAAAATTCGCAGGATTTTTTAAACAAATTTCCAATTCATTAATCAGATTAGGCAGATAAACCCCATATTTCTCGTGATACTTTTTCGCAATTAACGGAGTTTCTTGAAAACAAGAAAATTTGGAAGAAATTCCTTGTCTATGAAACCAAGTTTTAACTTTTTCAAAATTAATTTGTAAATAAAAAGGTTGACAACGACTATACACCGTAGGCAAAACTAATTCTAAATTAGAAGTTGCCATAATAAAATATACTTTGGGTGGTGGTTCTTCTAAAATTTTCAAAAAAGCGTTTTGAGCAAATATATTAAAATTACCTAAATCTTCAACAACAATAACTCTGCGATAATAATGCGGAGCAAAAGTCAACCACTCCTTCAATGCACGCACTTCATCAACTTTAACAACTCCGTCATCTCCTACCAATTTAAAATAATCTGGATGAGCATGAGCTAAAAACCACCGACAAGATTGACAACAATTACATCCCTGATTTTCACTATTATCACATAACATAAATTGAGCAAACTTATGCAATAATTCTGATTTGCCTATACCTTTCCTACCAATAAACAACAAAGCATGAGAACATTTATCCTTCTTATCAGATAAACAATGCCATACATCATCAAACCAGGGATATAAATTTTCCATTTTCAATTATTTACAGTATAATTACGCGCAAGTAAACTATACTCAACAAAAAAAAATGTGCAATTACAAATCGTAACAAAAATGTTGAAAATATAGATGATTATGTTACCATAATGAATATGGAAAATAGTTTAATTTGCAGCAACTTACCTTGTTCGTATAATACGAGTAACTCGTTAGATAGTTATTTACATTGGATTAATCAGATTCCTATGTTAACTTATGAAGAAGAAATTGATTTAACTAAGCAATTAGTTAGCAACAAGAGCGTAGCAGCAGGTAAGCGTTTAATTTTGAGCCACCTACGTTTTGTGGTTAAAATTGCTCGTGGTTATTTAGGATATGGTTTATCTTTAGCGGATTTAATCCAGGAAGGGACGCTAGGCCTAATTAAGGCAGTACAGCGTTTTAATCCTGAAAAAGGAGTTAGGCTTGCTACTTTTGCTATTCATTGGATTAAAGCAGAAATTCACGATTTTATTTTGCATAATTGGAGAATCGTAAAAATTGCAACAACCAAAGCCCAGCGTAAATTGTTTTTTAATTTGAGAAAAAAACATAAAGCATTAAATTGGTTTACTACTAATGAGGTAAAGGAAATTGCTAATGACTTAAAAGTTCCGGAAAAAGAAGTTAGAACTATGGAAGCAAGAATGTATGCTAACGATTTATCTTTAGATGTTTCTCCGGATGAAGATAATAATGCTAGTACACCTCCCATAGAGTACTTGGTAAAGCATGAAGAACAAGAAGATGTTTTTGAAGATCGGTCAGAATGTATATCTAAATTGCAAGAATACTTACAGAAATTAGATCCAAGAAGCAGGGATATAGTTAAGCAACGTTGGCTCTCATCTACGAAGGTGACATTGCAAACTTTAGCTAAGAAATATAATGTTTCTTGTGAAAGAATTAGGCAAATTGAAGAAAAAGCAATGATAGTTTTACGTCATGCAATGCAATAAGTTGAACAATTGTAATGTAATATTAGGAATTGAAACTTCATGTGATGAAACAGGTGTAGCTCTTTATGACACTAAAAATATTAGGTTATTGGACCATTTAGTATACTCACAAATTGATTTGCACGCACAATACGGTGGAGTGGTTCCTGAATTAGCCTCGAGGAATCACCTTGAAAAGTTACCTGTATTAGTTGAAGCTTTAATTTGCAGAAATAAATTATATTATTCTGACGTTAAAGCTATTTCATATACAGCAGGACCAGGTTTAATGGGCGCTTTGATGGTTGGAGCATCTTTTGCTAAAGCACTAGCTTTTGCTTTAAATGTTCCTTTAGTCCCGGTTAATCATTTAGAAGCTCACCTTTTAACCCCTTTCATCGAGACAGGATTACCTATATTTCCATTCTTAGGTTTATTAGTATCAGGTGGAAATACTTTGTTAGTTCTCGCTAGTGATATAGGAAAATATCAAATATTAGGTGAAACACTAGATGACGCTGTGGGAGAAGTTTTCGACAAAGTAGCTAAAAAATTAGGTTTTCCTTATCCAGGTGGAGCTAAGTTAGCTAGCCTAGCAGATCAAGTATCAGATTCAGATATTATTTTTCCAATCCCTATGCAAAAACATCCAGGACTGGACTTTAGTTTTAGTGGTTTAAAAACATATGCCATAAATCATATAAAATGTTTAGAAAAAAATAATTACGCTAAATTAGCTTACGCTTTTCAAGAAGCAATAACAAAGGCGTTGTTAATAAAAGTAAAAAAAGCCATTAAACAAAATCAAATAAATAATTTTATACTAGCTGGAGGAGTAAGTGCTAATAAAAAGATTAGACAAACTTTTTTACATTTAGGTTTAGAAAAAAATATCAATACCTTTATACCACCAATTAAGTGGAGTGGCGACAATGGTGCCATGATTGCGTTTGTTGGTAGTCTTTACTTAGAACGATACGGCGGTATTGATTCTGATAAAATTTTAGCCAATCCAAGGTTAACTTTGGAAAATGCAAATAATGAATTATGGAAAGAATATGGAATTAATTAAAAAATGGGTAAAATGTTACCTGAATAATAGCGAAGCCTTATGTTTAATAATTATTTTAGTAGGATTAGGTTTATTTATATTTAGTTTTAGCACAATAGTCACCCCAATCTTATTAAGCATAATAATTAGCTATTTCGGTTCCTTGTTAATTAAAAAATTGATTAAAATAGGTTTACCTAGGTTAACGAGCGTACTGATAGTTTTTATTTTGTTCATTAGTTTATTTATTTGGTTAGTTACTTGGTTACTGCCATTATTATGGGAAGAATTAAGAAATCTAATGAATATCTTGCCAAATATTATTTCTAGCTTAAAAATTTATCTAATCCAATTTCAGAGACATTTTCCCAAATTCTTTTCTGATGTACAAATTGAGCATTTCACCCAACAATTAAACCAAAGTATAAATTTAATACTAAAACCAATCATAAGTTTTTCTTTCATGTCTATATTAAATTTAGCAACCTCAGTAGTTTATTTGATAATGGTACCGCTAATGGTGTTTTTTATTTTAAGAGATGAAGAATTAATTTTATCCTGGTTTATAAATTTTTTACCCAAACAACGTTTAACATTGCATAAAATTTGGAATGAATTCCGTTATAAATTGCAAATTTATATACGTGGAAAGGTAACTTTAGCTATTTTATCAGGTTTGATAAGTTTTATTGTTTTTAAATGGTTAGGTTTACGATATAATGCTCTACTCGGTTTTCTAGTAGGATTATCCGCTTTTGTACCGTATGTAGGATTAGTTATTGTCTCAGTTTTAATTATCGTAATCGCTCTCTTTCAGTGGGGAGTTAGTAGAAATTTCTGGTATGTAATTTCAGCACATGTTCTAATAAATTTTTTAGAAGCAAATTTATTAGAACCTATTTTCTTTGCAGAATTAATGCAATTATCTCCATTGGTAATCATCCTATCGGTACTATTATTTGGACACTTATTCGGCTTTTGGGGTATATTTTTGGCCATTCCTATGGCTGCTTTAGCACAAACACTATTAAAAAACTGGCCACATAATAATTTGTGAAAGTATTGTAAAAAATACTCGTGAAAAATTTACATTAAAAATAATTAAAATCTGGAAAAATATAAAAAATATTATACAAAAGTTAAAAAAACACTTTATTATTTTACAATAAACTGTTATATAAATAAATAAATTAAAAAATAATTTATTTAGAGAGGACATATGCAAAATAATATTACGACCGAAAATGAAAAAAATCATTTGATTGAGTTACTTAACAAAAAAGGCATTTCTGTTAAATTTGATGAGAAAAACAGGTTGGTATACTTAAATAATTTTTCTGTGCGTTACCTAAGCAAAACAGCTATCGTGCAAGATATGACCTCGCTATTTTTAGACCATCAATATTACTTCAAATCACGCAATAATAAACCGTTAATTTTCGACGTAGGGAGTGAAGTCGGTACTAGTGTAATCTTTTTTAAATTTCTGTACCCTAATGCTAGAATTATTTCCTTCGAACCCCATCCTTTAGCCTACCAAATAATTAAAGAAAATGTTGAAAATAATAAACTCAAAGATGTTGAAATTATTAATGCTGCAGTTGCTAAAGATAATGGTCAAGCCTTTATATACGGAGATGCAGAATATATCAACGGTGAGTGTAATATCCTTGGTTGTTCAACTATTGAAGCTTGGGGAAATCAACGTTCTTCTTGTACTAAAATGCCTACCAAGCTAGTAAAGTTATCAGAATACATTAATGAACCCATTGATTTACTGAAATTAGACGTTGAAGGCGCTGAATATGATGTATTTGAAGAATTACAACAAGCTAACAAATTTAAACTTATCCAAAATATTATAATGGAAATACATCAATGGGATGGATGTTCTAGAGAAGGTATAATTGAAACTTTAAAAAACAATGATTTTATTAGTTTTTTATTAGAAGACATGTCAATTGATATGAATTGTCCAGAAGAAAATCGTAAATGGATACAGGAACACGATATCAAGCTTTCGATACTTAAAGCAAGCAAATGTAGCGAAAACGATATTTTTTTTAACAAAACGGAAAATATTTTATTATAAACAAGTTGTAAAAGCTTATATGTACAAAGTATTGTTGTAATGAAAAATCAAAAGATGATAGTATGGAAAAAGAACTAATTACGACTACCGAGCGTCAACAAAAGGATTTAATTTGTAAATTAAATGCTGCAGGAATTTGTGTTAGGTTTGATGAAAAAAATAAAGTAATTTATTTGAATAACTTTATCATTCATTATTTAAGTAAAATGGAAGCAATTCAAAGTTTATATTCAATATTTTTAAATTTTGAATATTATTTTTTATCTAATAATAGCTCCCCGCTAATTTTTGATATTGGAGGCGGAATTGGGATAAGTACATTTTTCTTTAAAAGTTTGTACCCTGATGCTAGGATTGTTGTTTTTGAACCTCATCCTTTAGCTTGCCAAGTTATTGAAAAAAATATCAAAATTAATAATCTTAAAAAAGTTACCTTGTTCAAAACGGCAGCAGCTAACAAAGAAGATAAAATATTTTTATATGGTGAAATAGGCTGTGTCGATAATCATTGCAACATTTACAGATCTTCTATTTTTAAGAAATGGGGAATTCAACATTCCTCATGTTCACAAACTCTAGTACAATCTGAAAAATTGTCGAAGCATATTAATGAAAATGTTGATTTTTTAAAATTGAATGTTGAAGGTGCTGAATATGAGATATTTGAAGATTTAAACGAAAATGATAAATTAAAATTTATTAGGAATATGTACATCAAAGTTCACCAATGGAATGACAATATTCATCTAAAAGAACGTTTACTAAAAATTTTACATAATAACAGTTTTCAGTTTACACTTACTGATGAACAACCAATTGAATTAACCTGTCCAACAATTAATCGACCATGGATTGAACATAACAATATTAGGTTATTCTCTATTAAAGCACAAAAATCACAGCGAACTAAATTTAATTTGACACTAGCAGAAAGATTAATGTTTGCTAATAGGTCAGAACTGTTGAATCAAATTACTATCTATGAAAATATTTTAGAAAACATACCAGCAGGTATTTATTGGAAAAATTTAGATTCAGTTTATATTGGTATTAACAAATATACTTTACATTTCTATAATAAATATTTTTCAAAATCACATAACTCTATAGTTGGAAAAAAAGATTGTGAATTATACCCGGACCATTTAGCTAATGGTTTCCATTTTAATGACAAAAAAGTAATCCAGTTTGAAAAAGAAATCAGAGAAGAAGTAAAATTAGGAGAAGGAAAAGATGTTATGTACCAAATTTCTTCTAAAAAACCTTTGTACGATAAAAATAATAATTTAATGGGGTTAATTGGTATAACCCTAGATATCACAGATCGTCATCAACGTTTAGAATTAGAAAAAATTAACAATGAACAAAAAAATAAATTAGCGGAACAACATCGCGTTCAAGAGCTAATTAAACGTTTGGCACATGATATCCGCTCTCCGTTAACAAGTTTGTTGTTGGCTGTCGAAAATATTTCTATTCATCTGCCAGATACTGAACGATTGTTAATTCAAAAAATTACGAGAGAAATCGGTAACCTGGCTAACGGAATACTAGAAAGTACTTTAATTAAACATGAAAAAACATTTGGTATTATTGATAATTTATTCATTATTGCTTTACTCATTGAAGATTGGTTTAATGAAGTAAAATACCAGTACAATAGCTTATCATTAATTGAATTTAATTTAATAATCGATCCTAAAGTATTACGATATTTTATTGAAGGCAATAAATTAATGCTAAGACGTGCTTTCTTTAATATAATAAATAATTCTGTAGAAGCCATTGGTAAAAACAAAAAAGGGAAAGTAAGTGTATTAATCAATTTGATAAACAAACAAATTGAATTACGCATAATAGATACCGGCGGAGGAATAACCGCTGAAAAAAAGAATTTAATACAAAACCATAAGAAAATATTCTCGCAAAAAAAGAATGGTAACGGCATAGGATTAACTCAGCTATACGAAACAATAGAACATCATAATGCAACTTTTATAGTTGATAATAATGTTGATTTTAATGGTTTAGATATTAGAATATGCTTTAACGTAAAAGAAGTGCCACATTGGATAGTAACTTACATTTCTATAAAATTAACCAATTTATTAGTCATAGTTTCTAAAAATCGTGAGATCTATAATTCATGGTATTATCGATTAAAAAATAAAAAATTTGATGTCGATAACAAACTAAAACATTTTTATGATTTACAAGATGCTATAAACTATATGAATATGTTTGACCGCGATGATATTTTATTTTTTACCGAAAGTTGCTTTCCAAATGGCGATGGTAGAAATACATTTGATTTAATAGGATACGGTCACCTGTGTTGTAAACACTATATAATTTCTAGTATAAATAGTAATAGTTTAAGAAGTACCAACATATCAAGCTTAGTTATTACGAGAGAAATCGCTGAGCAGATACCTTTTAAGATTAAGTAGAATACTTAATGATATTTTTTACTTTATATGTTAGAGTTAAAGCTGTGAGTTTTTTAAAAGATAAATATGATTTTTAACATTAAGAGTAATCGTTTTTTTACTTGGTTAGTTAGTTTTGGAACCGTTTTAGAGTATTATGATTTAGCTATATATGGTTTGTTGACCAAATATATAAGTTACAATTTTTATCCCAAAAATAATGGATTATTTTGGACCTTTTTAGTATTCGTTTTCGGACAAATTATGCGTTGTTTTGGCGGAATAATTTTAGGAATACTAGGAGATCATTATGGAAAAGAAAAAATTTTTTTCTTTTCTATTTCAATAATGGCTTTAGCTACCTTAATTATGGGACTCTTGCCTCCTACTACAGTCTTAGGGATATCTGCTACGCTTTTATTTAGTTTAGGACGATTAATACAATCCATAGCTTTTGGAGCAGAATTTCCTGGAGCATTAACTGTTCTTTCTGCTCATGCTAAACAAAAAAAATTGGGTAGATCTGTAGGAAATATGATGGCTATGTCTAGTTTTGGAATGGCAATTGGTATTTGCTTCATTAGTTTAGAAACTCGCGTTTTAACCGAACAACAAATGTTTATATGGGGATTTAGAATACCATTTTTAATTGGTGGTACTTTAGCCTTAATTTGTAGTTATTTACGAAAATACCTGTCCCTGACAATTTCAAATAATGATCATCTTCTTCCTAATGATAAAAAAATTTGCTGGAAAGATCTATTTGAATGGCGAAAATATATTAAAATTTCTATGTGTTTAATGGGAATATCACTTTTTCCTGCAACGATTTCAGTATTAAAAAGTGTATTTTCTGTTTATCTCAATCAATATTATAATTGGCCATCATCTAAAATATTCTTAATGATAGGCTTAGGTTATTTTTTATCAGTAGCTTTAAAAGTATTCGGAGGTTATTTAGCTGACTTTTATAATAAAATTACAGTAATTCGTTACGTAAGTTGTCTAGGTACTTTAGGAATTATTTTCGTTTTTTGGTTCTTACCACACAAAGGTGGTTTGCTTTTTTTTGTTATCTATACCAATACACTCACTTCTATCGCTACTGCCAGTTACCTACAATTATTCACTGAAAGTTACCCATATCAAATTCGCTATACGTGGGTAAGTTCTCTTTATAATACGGTAAGTATCCTTGCTTCTTTGGTACCATTGATCATGAATTTTTCTTTTGATAAATTTAATACTCCTCTATTCTTATTAATTACTTTAATAATACTAGGAATTTTGATGTGTTTAGGAAGTTTTTTATGTGCTAGATATTATGTCCCTTATCATAAATAAATGATGTTTTATTATAAAATAATGAAAATTTTATTGAAAAATTTACTACAAAAATTTCAAGGGTTTAACAAACATTACTTCATGATGAATACGTAATAAAATTGATACCTCTAATAAACAAAATAATAAACTACTTCCTCCATAACTAATGAAAGGTAAAGTTAATCCTTTCGTAGGCAATAAACCAACATTAACACAAATATTGATTACTGCTTGTAAAGCTAAAGAAATGGCAATTCCAAAACTAAGATAACAATGAAAATTAAGGTGCATCTTCTTAGCTAAAAAAGATATTTTTAAACCTAAATATGTTAACAACGCAAATAATCCTATCAAAAACATTCCTCCTAATATACCAAATTCCTCTGCTAAAATAGCAAAAAGAAAATCAGTGTGTGCCTCGGGTAAATAAAATAACTTTTGAACGCTATTACCGAAACCTACACCAAAAATACCCCCTCTACCAAAAGCAATTAATGATTGAATTAATTGGTAACCAGAATCGTAAGGATGCTGCCATGGATTTAAAAAAGCAGTTATTCTCGCTAAGCGATACGGAGAAACCATTGCAATATACGATAGAAAAATGACTACTAATAAAAAAATAATAATAAATGGTACTAATCTTGCTTCAGCAATATACAAGGTCGTTAAAAAAGTTAACGTGATAACTACTAATGCTCCAAAATCTGGTTCTAACAATAGTAAATAAGCCAAAATAGCTAAGATTAACATTGGTCTGAAAAAACCCTTAATTTTTATTCTTACTTCTTTTGCATGACGAACTAAATAATCAGCCCCATACAGTAACATACTAAATTTTGCTAATTCTGAAACTTGCAAAGAAAAAACTTTAAAATTAATCCAACGAATACTTCCATTTACTCGATGACCAATTCCTGGAATTAAAACTAATATTAAAAAAATTATTGATAACGCTAAGAAAACAAAACTACATTTTTCCCAAAAACTAATCGGTATTCTAACTCCAATACCTATAATTCCAATTCCTAATACTAAATATACAACTTGTCGAATTATAAAATAAAAAGGAGAATCGTACAGATGTTTAGAAATACCCATACTAGCCGAACATAAAACCAACAAACCTACAACAATAATAGTAGCCATTACCGTAATAAGTGAATAATGCCAATGAAATTTAAGTTTATTCATAATGCTAAAACTAACTGCATAAATTGTTCACCACGATCTTCAAAGTTTTTAAACATATCCATACTCGCACATGCAGGAGAAAATATCACTTTATCTCCAGTTATACTACTCTTATCAGCCAAAGCAACTACATCCGCTAAATTATCTGCTACTAAAATTCTACCTGAATAACTAATTTGTCCTTTAATTAATTCTTTATCCCTTCCAAATAAAATTAATGTTTTAACATATTGCTCCAAAGCTTCATTCAAATAAGAAAAATCAGCGTTCTTACCAATTCCTCCTAAAATTAAAATAACATTTTTTTCATCACCTAAACCTTGCAAAGCAGCTAACGTAGCACCAACATTCGTGCCTTTAGAATCATTATACCAAATAACTCCATTTTTTTCCCTTACCCATTGACATCGATGTAAAAGACCAGAAAAATTATAAATACTATCCAAAACTTTATCCAATGATAAATTTAAAATTTCACTCATTGCTAACACTGCAGCAATATTCAACAGATTGTGTTTACCTTTTATTTTTAAATCTTCTTCCTTCAATAACACGTTATTATGATATAATATACTGTTGTTTTTTACCCAATAATCAGCATCAGCTGATAAACCAAATGAAATCATCGGAAGAGAAATATCATTGTAAACATTACCATCCAAATATACTACAGCTTTATCCGCTTTCTGAAAAATACGCTGCTTCGCTCTTAAGTAATCGTTCAAATTATAATAACGATCTTCATGATCAGGAGATAAATTTAAAAAAGTAGCTATAGCTAAAGGAAAATCTTGAACTGTTTCTAATTGAAAACTAGATAACTCCAAAACATAGTAATCAGGTTTTTCTAATAATAATTCTAAAGCTGGTATCCCCAAATTACCACCAACCGCAACTTTATAACCTGCATCCTTTATTACATTTCCCATTAAAGTGGTAACGGTACTTTTTCCATTGGATCCAGTTATACCTATCACCGGAGCATCCACATACTTTTTAAATAACTCTAATTCTCCATACAATAAAACACTATCCTCTACTAAATTAATAAAAGATTCTCTATTAACTCCAGGACTAACAATAACTTGCCTTGCGCTTCTTAGCAGATGTTCATCTCTAAAATTAGCTTTTACTCTAATATCTCCATTAAATTTTAAATTCTCTTTTAATAAAGGAAAAGACTCTCTAGTATCTGCTACTAAAATTCTAGCTGAAGGATCAACCCTTGTTAAATGACGAACACAAGCAATCCCTGTAATCCCACCCCCTAAAATTAAATAATCAAACATTCTCATCCCTAGCGCATTAACTTATTAATCTTAAAACCACTCGCCTGTAACCCCATAAAGTATAAAAATAAACTAATAAACAAAATTATTATCATACGCAATAATCTATATTTAGCATCTAATGCTATCCATAAAGTAAAATCTTTACCCGCATAATATAAAAAAATTCCCATCAAAATTTGAGCTAATATTATTTTAGCTAATTTAGCCCAAAAATTATTTAAATCATACCAATTCTTATATTTTAAACCATAATACAATCCTATAACATTAACTATTGCTGCTATCGAACTAGCAAAAGCTAAGCCTATATGACCAAATGGAAAGAGAACAAATGCCAAACCTAAATTTACCATTACAGCTCCAAAACCAACTAATGTAGGAAATTTAAGATTTTGATGTGCATAAAAACCTGTAGCCAAAATTTTTACTTGCATAAAAAAAGGTATACCTATAGCATAACCTATTAACGCTTGGTAAGTTTTATTCAAATCATTTAAATTAAAAGCTCCTCTTAAAAATAAAGTCGCAATAATAGGCTTGCCTAACAAAATTAGTCCTAACACCGAAGGAATAGCAATTAACATTAAAACACTTAATCCCCAATTAATCGTTTCAGTAAATTTATCTTGATTTTGCTTAACTACTTCACGAGATAATTTTGGTAAAATTACCGTAGTCACTGCTACTCCTACAATACCTAAAGGAACTGAAGCTAACCTATCAGCATAATTTAACCATGATAAACTACCTACTTCCATAAAACTAGCTAAAAAAGTATTAACCAGGAAATTTACCTGATTAACAGATACACCAAAAATTGCAGGTATCATTAACAAAAAAACCTTTTTCACTTTTTCAGAAGGAGGATACGCGAAAACTAAACCAGGAACTTTATTTATTTTTTTTACAGCTGGATATTGAATTAACCATTGCATTAAACCGCCAATACTTACACCAATTGCCAAAATATAAACAGTTTCACTTTTTTCTTTAATGCAATAGCCTCCTAGAATTGCTGCTAAAATTAATACTATATTACAGCATACTGGCGCAAAAGCTGAAACTAAAAATCGATGATAACTATTTAAAATTCCACTATAAAAAGCTGAAAAAGTTACAAAAACTAAGAAAGGAAAGGTTAATCTTAAAAGTTGCATAGTTAATAATTTACTTTTCAAACTAAATCCGAATGCAAAAATTTTTACCAAAAACGAACTACCAACTATCGAAAATAAAGTTAAACAAACAACTACTATCGCTAGCCAAGTAAATAATTGACTAATAAATAAATTAGTTTCCTGATTATTATGTGATAAATGATAATCAGATAAAACTGGTATAAAAGCCTGAGACAAAGCACCTTCAGCAAATAATCTCCTAAAGAAATTAGGAATACGATATGCCACCCAAAAAGCATCTAAGCTAGCCCCAGCACCAAAAAAATAAGCAAAAACTAGTTCTCTAATCAAACCTGTAATTCTAGATAGTACAGTCATTCCGGCAAAACTAACCGTAGGTCTAACTAACTCTGTTACTTTATTTAATTTTCCCATTGCTTTAATCGTTGTTTTATCAATGGTACCAATATAGAATTGGGTACTTTATCAAGTAATTTATGCAAGCTCTTAATTGCTAAATCTTTCCTTCCTTGAGCATGATAAACTAAAGCAATTTTAAATTCGGCTTCACGTGCCTTAACTAAACTATTAAACCTATTAATCACTATTTGAAAATTTTCCTCTGCTTTATCTAACCTATTCTGTAACCAATTTAATTCTCCCAAGCAATAATAAACATTAGCAACATACTTACCAGTAGGATAATGTTTTAAATATTCTTGCAATTTAAATTCACATTCTTTTAACCTCATAGGTAAGCAATCTAAAATTTCGTAATATAATTTTTGTTCAGCATCAATTAATTTTTCGTTAGCAACTTTAGATAATAAATTTTGGTTAAGCTTTTCCAACTTTTGAATACGATAATTGGCAACTTCCAATTCACCATTAAGTTCTTGCACTTTAATTTGCAAATCTTCAACTTTCTCCTCCAAACTATCATTTAAAGAAAAATGCTTAACCTGAACATCCTTAGCAAATACTAAAGATGTGCTAACTCCAAATAAACAAATAATAATAAATAACCTATTTAACTTCATAAACCAAATCTACCCTACGATTCTTAGCATATGCTGATTCATCATGTCCATTACTAATAGGTTTTTCTTTTCCAAAACTAACTATAGCAATTTGTTCTTTTTTCACTCCTAAGCTTAACAAACAATTAGCTACTGCTTTAGCTCTTCTCCAACCTAAAGCTACGTTATATTCTCTTGTACCTCTTTCATCCGTATTACCTTCTAAACGAATCCTAGCAGATGAGTTTTTTAACAGATAATTTCCCTGTATTTTTAACGAACTAAAATCTTGTTCATCCACCGCAAAGCTATCAAAATTAAAATAATAAGATTGATTGCTAACTTCTGCACGATATGCTACATCGTAACCTTCAAATTCTACCGCTGCCTTTTTATCATAGTAAACATACGGTCTTTTTGTATGAGTACATCCTACCAAAACTCCACATAATACGAATAACGTTCCTAAATTTTTCCACTCCATACTTAATCCTCTTTTATTTTAATATACGGAGACCAAGTCGGTTCCCTAATCTCCCCCTTTACTACTGGGAAGGTATAAATTAACTCGTTTCTTATCACAAGAACTTTTAATAACTTACCTTCACTAAAAACCATCATTTCTCCATTAGGAGATAAACTTGGAGATTCATAACGTCCTAAGGAAGTTAACTCAATTAAAGTATCTTCTTTTAAATCCTGCTTTGCAATACAAAACAATCCATCTCTACCATGCAACATTATAAGCGATTTTCCGTCTGGAGTAAACATACCACAAGCATTATATTTACCGTGAAAAGTCAAACGACTTACCTTTAAATTTTTTAGATTCAATCTATATAATTGAGGCGTTCCACCACGATTAGAAGTAAAAACTAAACTTTTACCATCAGGAAAAAAATTAGGTTCAGTATCAATATACCAATCTTTAGTCAATTGCGATAATTTTTTTGTTTTTAAATCTAGAGCATACAATTTTGGATAATCAGAATTTGTTAAAACAACAACTAAAGATCTACCATCCGGTGACCAAGCAGGTGACCCATTTATACCTGGAAAACGAGTAATTAGCTCCCTTTTTCCATCCAAATCATGAATATAAATAGCAGCACGATTTTTTTCAAAAGAAACGTAAGCAAGCTTTTTACCATCCGGCGACCAACAAGGAGACATAATGGGAGCATTAGAAACTAATAAATCTTGCTCCCACTCACCATTCACATCTACAATACGCAGAACATACACAGGTAATTCATTTTTATTTTTTTCTACATATATATACGCAATCTTGGTATTAAAAATACCATTTTTACCCGTTAATTTGTAATAAATTAAATCACTAATTTTATAAGCTAATTCTTTTAATGCTTTACTCTGAACTTTGGTTTTAATAATTATTTGTTTTCTTTTATTTTCTAAAATGACTTTTACTTCCTTTTTATTCCTTTTATTTAAAATAACATTTGACAAATATACTCTAAAATCTGCTACTTGCATTTCCTTATTTTCATTAATAACTTTACAACATCCAGCACGATTCAAATTTTTAATGACAATATTTTCTACATCAGAAGCATTTTTACTACTAATAAAACTTAAAGTCCACGGCCGAATAACACCTTCAGTAATCTCTAGTACCCTTTCTGCATACGCACAAGTTATCGTAATAAATATTAGCCCTAAAATTTTAAAATACCCAGCCATTTAACTAATACTCCCTTTTTTAAATAAAAGCATAACTTCTCTTTTTAGACGTTTAAAACCATCTTTTAGTTCTTGTTGTGAAGTATTAACTAAAGATACCCGGTACCAATTAGTATTAAGTAATCCAAAATACCGAAAATTAACAATACCTATTTGAACCTTTTCCAATAGCCAATTTTCTAAATCATCAGATAAATAAGCTACAATTTTTGAAAAATCTATAGATAAATAAATAGTATAACTTGGAATTATATAATTTAAATATCCCTTCTTTTTTAAAGGTAACAAATATTTTGTTACTAACTCCTTTCTCTGCTTAAGTATCGTGTAGATCTTATTAATACTACACTCAACAACATTAAAATTTTGCAGAAATTTCATCATACCGCATTGAATAGGCTTTGCTGCCCATGCACCTACACACCCGTTTATCGCTACCATTTTACGTATAATTGCTTCAGGTCCAAATGCCCAACCAATGCGTAACCCCGTTGCACAAAAAATCTTACTCGCACCATCTATCCAAATTATCCATGGTAATAATGCTTCACTACCCTCTAAAAATTCAAAAGCGTTAACTCCCGACAAAATACCTTTATACACTATATCTATAACAACCCATAACGGCTCTTCCCCTGCCTGTATACGACGTTGATTTTCTTTAATTAATAATTGAGTAATTTTCTTAAATTCTTCTGCAGTATAACTACTTCCGGAAGGATTGTGAGGTATATTTAAACACAAAATTTTTCCTCGAAATAAAATTTCTTCAGATAAATCCTCAGCTTGTAATAAAAAACGACCTTCCTCCGTCGTTTTTAAAATAGTTATGTCTCCATAATTTAGAGAAATAAAATTAATTAAGTTCCAATTGGGAACACTTACAATTACTTTTTCTCCGGGTTTTAATAATGCCTTTATTACCAAATAAATTAAAGCTCTTGCACCACTAGCAACAATAAACTGATTAAGCTCATACTTTAATTGACAATGTTTGGCAACATAAACTTGTAAAATTTTTTTTAATCCACTTTCACCACCAACCATTGGATAATCCGTCAAACCATCTACTAAAGTTTGCTTGATAAATTTAGTCAATAAAGTAGGTATTTTAAATACTTTCGGGTAAAAATCACCTATAGTAAAATTGCTGATCAACTTACCATTACTTTGCAAAGTTTTAATGTGTTCCGAAATTTCTCCGATTGCTAACTTAAGTTCATTGCTCATTAACTGAAATACTCTCCAACTCTTGTTTCATCGCTAATAATGATTCTATAAAGTTATTATAATTAGGATTCTTATAAAATATCTGCTTATAATAATTAATACCATTCAAAATAACTTCTTTAACCTTAATTAATACTTTAGCACTACGCCCTTTTTTTCCAGCCTTTAACTGTTCCACATCCTTTTTCCAAAAATTTAAATGCAACCTTAATTCGTTTAAAAAAACATGAGGACGCCCTTTCAACTCTAAAACTTTCCTACCATAAATATGATCTACCAAAGTACGTAACGTCAATCTTTGTTGAAAATAAAACAAATTAGGACCAGGACATATTGCCGTAGTCGCTTTAGCATTAATTCCCCGTTTTAAAAATACTCCACCTGCTAAATCATTACAAATACAAGCCTTAGCTAATACCTTCTCACACTGTTCCGCTTTTTCTTGATCTGATAATTCCGATTTTTCTATTGCCAACAATTTAGCTTTTTGATACTCATGAGAAGCCAAACATAACGGATAAGGTGTAAAATCCCGATTAAATTTTACAAATCCTCTAACACAAGGACTTCCCGGCTTACCGTCTTTAATTCTAGCTATACGTTTCTCTTCACTTAAAGAATTTCTTAAATTCCAAAATAAAACCCCTAAAGGCGAACTTTCACTCAAAAAAATATCCCCAGATTTAAGATGAGTAAACTTAATTAAAGTATCTTCATCAACATTAGTTACATCCGACGCTAATAAAAATGGTGATCCCCAACCAACTGCATCTAAATGATATTTTTTCCTTAAAAATTGATGCTCTTCCGCCGTACCAATTCCACCTTGAGCTGTAATTGCAAAACCTAATGGTTTACTTAATGCTATATTTTTTTTCTTTAATAACGTTTCTTGATAAATTGGCCATAAAAGATTCCTTAATTCTTCTTTCTTTACAGAAAATTCCTCCAAAATAGGCCCCATTAAAGTTCCGTCATTAATAAAAGCATGTCCACCACAGTTAATAGGAGATTCAAAACGATACTCAGACACCCAAATGCCTTTTTTTGCCAAAAATTTACCTTGTATTAATGCTGAACGATAATCACTAACTTTTAAACATACTTGTTTAGGAAAATTGCCATTCTTATCAGGATAAAAATCTTCCAAAGTAGCTAAATAACTATACAAAAAAGGATTAAATCCAGCTGATAAGATTATACTGGAATCTAAATCACTTTCTGCAAAACCACGTAGAGCAGCGGCAGCAGCAGACATTTTATAATCTACATTTTGATCCAAAGCTCCAGGATCTAGCTTAGCCATAATATTAACATTAATTTTACCTGGACGAAGATATCGCTTTAATTGTTCTTGTAGAACTTTTTTTTCATTACTTTCAGATAAATTCAACATCATTAAATATTTTTGCCTAGCTTCATGTTCATCTGGAAGCAACCTAAAAAAATTATTTAATTCCTCATCATCAAAAGATACATCACGCAGCCGTTTAATTTGCTCATCCAATAATTTCTTTAATAGATTCAAATAAGCTGTAATGCGATGCGCACGTGGATCCTCATCTTTATTAGTAATCGGTTCATATGGTAAACTATAAAAATTACTCCAATATTCACGCATTTTTTCTATTAAATAATCATCTACTAATGAAACAACCGTATCAATACCGTATTTACCTACAAACAATGCTGAGTCTATCGTAAAACCCGTACCCATAACCGGAATATAAAAATGATGTAAAGGATAATGTTGCATCTCTCTCTCCACTAATTTTTTAAAATAACATATCAAAACCAATAATAAAATCTTCAATATTCATTCGAAAATACTAATTTTCTATAAAAATGTAAATAAAAAACCTCTATTGAAAAACAATTAATTTTTTATAAAAATAGAATTACTATTATTTCAACTTCGTTAGTTTTTCGTAATAACTACTCCAAAATGTACGATATTTATAACGATGCAAAATTAACTTCGAGTAATAACCATTAATAATCATTTCAATGCTTCCTACTTTCCCCGTTTCTAAAAATCGCGTTTTTTTTGAAAAGAATTCATGAAATTTAAAATATGGAAAGTTAAACCTATTTTTATATCCTACGGGAAATAAAACTAATTCTGGACCAACTTGATTAAAAAACTCTTGATTAATTGCACCTCTACTACCGTGATGAGGAGCCACTAAGACTTTACTTTTTAAGTTTACTTTTTGTCGTAACAAACCCTTCTCGCCTGCTTGTTCTAAATCTCCAGGTAATAAAAAACTATATTTATCAGTATAAACCCTCAACACACAAGAACCGTTATTGCCTTTAAGTGCATCAGCTTGATACATTTGGAAATTTACCTGATCCCAAGTCCAATTTTTATTAACTAAACAACCTTTTACAACTTCATGTTTTACCCCTAACCGTTCTGGTTCGCTAGTAATAATTTCTTTAATCTTAATCTTGTCCACTAATCCTTTCAAACCACCACGATGATCATTATCTCCGTGACTAATAATTACTTTATCAACCTCATTAATTTTATTAAATCGCAAAAAAGGTAAGATAATTCTTTCACCAGCATTACTATATTTTCCTATATTAGGCCCTGTATCATAAATCAATGTATAATTTGGCGTTTGAATAACTGTTGCTAACCCTTGCCCCACATCTAATAAAGTAAATTTTAGTTGGAAATTATTAATTTTCCATGGAAATAAAAAAAGTATCCCCGCAATTTTTAAATATTTGTTAGGTAATAAAATAAAAACTACTAACAATTCTAAAATAAAAAGTTCTAATCCGCTATTAATCGAATAATTAACCCTATAAGGATAATTACTCAATTTTGCCAAAATATGCCAATTAATTAATAAAGCATTATGACCTAAAACTAATAATTTACTACCAACATAAGGACAAAAAATAAAACACAATACTCCTATTAAACTGCACGGGATAATTACCAAATTCCACCAAGGTACGCTCAATAAAATTGACAGCATCGAAATTATCGACCATCCTCCAAAAAAGTAGCAGATTAATGGCAAAAATAACAAATTTATTTTTAATTGCTGAACTATAAAAACGTATATATTTACCAATTTTTTTTTCAATCCAGAATAATTGTTAAAATAAAATTGGTAAAATTCCTGTAAAATTATTAAGACCGCAACAGATCCAAAAGAAAGCCAAAAACTAATTGATAAAACACTAATAGGATTAATTAATAACACTATTGTCATTGAAATTTTCCAAATTAACCATTCGCTAATTGATAAAAAATAGCGTAATTTAAATTGCCTCATCAACAAACTAAAAACTGCTCTTTGTATTGGAATATTGAATCCTGCTAAATAACAATAAATAAATATCAATAAAAAACTAATATTTCTTGCAATATTAAAATCATTATTAAAAATAGTTAATCTAGTAGAAAACCTAAACAAAAAATTTATAATTTGTTGAACGAACCCAAATAAAACATTTATATGGAGTCCTGAAATAGCAATCAAGAAACCAATTCCTGTCACTTGAATTATTTTCCATATTTCTTGCTCAATTTCAGAAATATCTCCCAAAGTAATGGCAACAATAACATTATTTAATGGATATTTTTTCAAATAACTTCTAACTTTAATAATTAACCGCTCACGCCAAGATAATTTATCTTTAGATAAAAAGATCATTTCTTTAGCTTCTCCTACACCTAAGATACCTTTGAAAAAATAATATTTTTCTAAGTCCATACCACCATCGTTACGGTAACCATGTGGAATTTTAAGCTTAGTTCTTAATTTATAACGATCCTTTAGCTCAATTGGTTTTCTTAATTTTTCTGAATTAAATAATTTAACTTTAACTGTTTTTTTTAACTGCTTACCGTGCAAATATTCTGTTTTAAAAATAAAACTCGTTATTGAATCTCTATAGAGTTTAGGTTCTTCAACAACTACACCTTCTAATTCCAATGGAATATAGTAATTTTCTGGAACTAAACTAGGCTTAAATTGAACATAAACTAAACTCCATACAATACCCACGATAAAAAATATTAAATACGATCTTATTTTAATCTTTTTTTTTACAAACTATCCCTATGATTATAAGCAAATTTACCAGTACCCAGCCTGTTATTATATTAGGTAACCAAATTAAACTAATTAAACCAAGATTCAAAAATAAGAAAACATCCATGTATATAAATTATACGATATTCCGTACATATAAAACTAGGAATAATACCTAACAATTATTTTATTTTTTAAAATATTGTACATCCATATCCATCAAATAAAATAGCTACATAAATAACTAAAATTACTATTAAATTAGCAAATTAACATGAATCTTCTACTTGCTTTTTAATTTCAGCTGTCCAACGATTAATTTCTTCTACACTAGTAAAATTCGTTATTTGATAAATTATAGTATACGTAATATTTCTTTTAGAATCTTTTACAAAAATATCTTTTAAAAAAACCCGAAAAATGGGATAAACATTTAACCCCATAATCTTATTAATAACTTCCCCTGCGGATACATTTAAATCTAATGTTATACAGATATCCCGCTCAGTCAAATTTCGATCCTTAACCGATCGACAAATTTCAACTAATTTTAATTTATCCGTACGCAACTCAAAATAAACTGGAGATACATTGGTTAAATCGTTTAATAATAGTAATTTAGGAGCAATTTCTCCACAATAACCAATAACTTCATTATTTTGTTTAATTGCCAAAGTTTTTTGAGGATGTAATAAATCTGGCACTTGGGCAGGTACAGTAAAACTCCATTTTGCCCCAATGTGACAAGCTAAATTAGAAAGCAATCCTTTAAAATAAAGAAGATCAATTCTAAGCTGATTTGTTTGAAAATGCATTGGAAAAATTGAACCCACTGCTATTCCCCATAAACGCTCTTCTTCTTTACAAAAACTATTCCCATCATTTACCGGCAAAAAAATTTTACTCCACTCGAAAGCTTTTACTCGATTATTATGCATACGATGATTTTGACTAACTAAATTTACCGCCTGTAAAATAGTATTATTTTTCAATAAAGAATAACCTTTATCACAAGAATTCAAAATTTCAATATGAGCTTTTAAACTATCAGCTTGACAAGTTTCAATTTGATTTAAATACTGTCCTGAATATAAAGCATCAGTAATCACTTCCGAGAAACCATTTAAAATCAAAAATTGGTTGACTTCACTAACTAACTTTTCAAAAATACTCTTATCCGCACCTAATAATACCGGAGGAATAATATTAGGTAACTGGTTGTAACCAATGATTTTAGCAATTTCTTCTATCAAATCTTCTTTTAATTTCACATCCCAAATACGATGTGAAGGCACTCTAACTAGTAATTTTTTTCCTTCAATTATACTATTAAAATCTAAACGTTTCAGAAAATCATGCACCATTGTTATAGACAACTCTGTATCTAATGCAACATTTAACTCATTAATGTTTAAATCTATAACAGGTAATTCAACAAGTTTCTGATATATTTCGCAACTACTTGCTATATTCCATCCATATTGTTCATAAAAATAACAAGCACGCTTAACACCTTTTTTAACACATCCTAAATCCCCTCCTCTTTCAAAACGCATAGAAGACAAAGTTTGTATACCAATTTTTTTGCTGGTTTTACGTACAGCTACTGGATCAAATAAAGCAGTTTCTAAGTAAAAACGATTCGTATTATCATCCACGCTTGCCCCTTTACATCCTATAACGCCAGCTATCGACAAAATTTTTTCTTCATCCGCAATTACCAAAGTACCTTCCGGTAACACTACTTTTTGATTATAAAATAATAAATCCGCTTGTTCTCCCTTTTTGGATAACCGAACCTGAATTTTTCCACAAACTTTATCCGCATCATATACATGCATCGGTTGACCGATTTCCAAATTAATGATATTTGTAATATCGATGGGAACGTTAATAGAATTAATATTACTAACTGACAACATCTTAACTAACTTTTCATCCAAAGTAGATGGATTACTTTTACAAAATTCTACTAAGCTAAACGACAACGTTTCACGCTGTGCTAAAATTTCAAAATTGACAGGAATAATAAAATCAATATCCTTATATGATATATTTTTTACTCCGCTAGCTAGTCTACCATTTAACTCTCTAGCAATACCTTCATAACAATGGTGATCTCCACGGTTAGCTAACAATTCCAAAGTAAGCCACCAATCTTGCTCTACTTGTTCTTTATTTTTAATTTCTAAACCTAAATCTTCAAATAAATTGGCAATGTCAATAAAATTTGTTAAAGGCAAATCAATAAATTGCTTTAAAGTACTTAAACTAATTTTCATACAATTTTACCTAATAATTCTTTAAACAAAGCAGTATTAACCCCATACAATGGACGCAATCCTATTGGATAAAACTGAGTAGCCAATCTAGACAACCCAAAACCAAAAGCAAAACCGGTAATTTTATTACTATATCCCAAATTTTTTAGTAAATTTGGATGCACCATACCCGCCCCAACAATAGTAATCCACCCAGCGCCATGACATTTATCACATCCCATAGCATCACACTTGTCACAACTAATATCTGCGCCAATTGAAGGTTCAGTATAAGGATAAAATTTTGGTTTAAATCGTATTTTTCGATTTTGCCCATATAATTCTTTTAATAGGTAAATCAAAGTCCATTTTAAATGTGATAATTTAACATTTTTATCTACATATAAACCTTCAAATTGATGAAAACAAGCCAAATGTGTAGCATCAACTGTCTCATTTCGGTAAACCCTGCCAGGAGAAATAATTTTAATTGGTAAATCCTTTTCAGAACACTGAGATAAAACTCGAGCTTGAACAGTCGTAGTATGCGAACGCATTAAATAATCATTATTCAACCAAAAAGTATCTTGGACATCACGAGCAGGATGATGTTCAGGTATACACAAAGCATCAAAATTATAAAAAGGAGTTTCTACTTCTGGACCACTTACTTTTTTAAATCCTAAACGCCTCAAACAAGAACTACACTTTTCCTCAATTATGGTTAAAGGATGCAAATTACCAACTTCTAGTGGAAATCCAGGCAGACTACGATCCATTGATTCATCAGATTTTTGTCGCAATAACTCATTTTCCAAACTAACTTTAGTTTTAAATAAAAGTTCCTCCATTTGTTGTTTAACTAGATTCAATTTTTGAGCAAATTTTGGTCTTTCTTCTGGCAAAATAGTTTTCAAATGTTGATATTCCTTTTTTAACCGACTATTTTTTCCTAAAAATTTTGCCTTAACTTGATCAAAGGTACTCACATTATCAACTGTTAACAACTCATTTTTTAATGCTTTTAATAAAGAATCCATATTATTCTACCCGATTACTCCGTATGTTTATTTAATTATAATCTACCGATAATATACACTGTCGGAAATATACCGTATTTCATAATTGCGCGCAAGAAATTAAACAAACTAACCTCAATATAATCACTCGCACATGCTAAATCTGCCAACTACACAAAATTACTATTGAAAAATTATCCGACAACATCACTGCTCTACCCTTCATTGATAAAAATACCAATAGCTTACCGATTATCACATTGACTATATTATATTTAAAATACTATACAACTACTATTTATTAACATACTTTCCTAAGCATACATAAAATTCCTATTTATCAGTTAGACATAAAATATTAACCCGAACTAAAGAAAAAAATTACTTATTAATTTTTTCTATTTCTGATACCCAAGCTTCCCCTACTACTTACAACAAATTCCATGCATAAGATCAATATAACCTACTTAAAATACAAAACACAAAACTACTTTCATAAAACCAAAGCTATACCTGTACTTTACTTATAAAAATAATTAATAACTACTCTTGCGACTCAGAAGAAACATTCTCTTCCGACTCACTCAATAAACGCTGATAGATTTCCTCTCGATGCACAGAAACATCTTTGGGCGCTTCAATTCCTAAACGCATCTGATTTCCGTTTATATTTAAAACAGTCACTTTAATTTGATCACCAATAATAATAGACTCTCCTATCCTTCTTGTTAAAATTAACATTTATTTTCCTCATATCATACATTAATATGAAACATGATACCTGATAATTATTACCACAATATTAATTTATAAATTATATTTATATTATTTTTTCCAGCTGAACTTTGATTTTATTTACATTATCTACAAATTTTTTCACATTCACACCACCACCTTCGGCAACATCCTCTTTACCACCACCTTTGCCTAAATTCTGCAAACAATTTTTTAAAATATTATTGGCCTTTAAACCTATTTTTTCTACACCCACCAAAATACGGAATTTATCCTCTTGCAATTTGTATATTATAGCTACTCCTGAAAAATTACATTCTTTAACCAAATCCCATACTCTTTTCAAATCAGATAAATCTGTTTTTAAAACTAAAACTTTACTCGTACTATCTAACTTTTTTTGAATTTCCAACCTTAATATCTTTTCTTTTAAACTTAATATCTCCGAATTCTGATTTAAATTTTTTGCTAATATAATGTTGACCAACTTTGAAAGTTGTTCAATTCTACTATTTTTCAATAATGTTTGTATTTCTAATAGTACACGTTGATCCATTAGTGCTTTATCTACTGCTCTTTCACCAGTAACAGCTTCTATTCTCCTAATTCCTGCAGCCGTACTTTCTTCTTTAATAATCTTAAAATAACCAATCTCACCAGTATAACTAACATGTGTACCACCGCAAAGTTCCTTGGAATAATTTTCCCCGATTTCCACGACTCTTACTACTTTCCCATATTTTTCATTAAATAATGCTGTCACCCCTTCTTTCTTCGCTTCCTCTAAAGTAGAAGAAGCAATTAATATTTGACGATTTTTACGAATTTGAACATTAACTATTCGTTCTATTTCCTCTAACATTTCTTTACCTAATGCCTGATTATGGACAAAATCAAACCTTAACCTAACATCATCTACGTAAGAGCCACGCTGCGTTGCTTGATCCCCTAATAAATCACGTAAAACCCTATGTAGCAAATGTGTCGCCGAATGATTTGCTTGTATCATTAATCGCCTGTCTTTATCTACCCTTGCCATCAATTTATCTTTTTTCTTTAAAATACCTTTTACAAGAGTACCAAAATGTAGATACCTGCCATTTATTTTTTGAGTATCTGATACAACAAACTCACCATTCTCGCTTATTACACTACCACGATCACCTACTTGACCACCACTTTCCCCATAAAAAGGAGTACTACTAAGAATAATTACCCCATTTTCTCCTTCTTTAAGCTCATCCAATATTTGACCATTTACAGTATAAATTCCTTCCAATAATGTTTCTATTGATAACTGTTGATAACCAACAAATTTAGTTTCTAAAAAAGCACCTAAGCTAAAATTTTTCCAATTATCTTTATGTTTATTCACACGAGATAATTCCCGTCTATTCTCCATAATAGAATTAAATTTTTCTTCATCTATCATGATCCCTTTTTGCTTAACAATTTCTTGGGTAAGAATAAAAGGCACCCCATAAGTATCATGCAATTTAAAGGCTAACTCCCCAGATAAAACGTTTTTGTCTAAAATTTCGTGCTCTAAAATTTTAACCCCGCGTTCTAAAGTATTTAAAAAACGCCACTCTTCCTCCTCTATTAACTGCATAATATTTTTGCTTTTTTTGACTAATTCTACTTCAGGATAAATATCTTGAAAAATTTCTACTACCGATGGAACAAGCCTATAGAAACAAGCTTCTTTTACGCCCAAATGATAAATGTAATAAACTGCCCGACGAATAATGCTTCTTAAAACATAACCTGCTCCTTCATTTTCAGGTAAAATACCATCAGCTATTAAAAAACATACTGCTCTGATATGATCACTTACTACCCGTTCAGCAAAATAATAATCATCCGTATCAAATGTTGAAGAAGAAACTAATGCAAGCAGTATCTCGCAAAAATCTTTCCGCAATTTTTTAAAAATATCAATATCATAATTATCATTAACTCCTTGCATTACTGCAGCAATACGTTCTAATCCCATTCCCGTATCGATAGCAGGAGCAGGAATAGCAACAACCTCCCCTGATTCTTTGCGCTCAAACTGCATAAACACCAAATTCCAAATCTCAACATAACGATCTCCTTCTATCTCCCCACCAGGAGGACTACCAACCAGAGCATCACCATGATCATAATAAATTTCACTACAGTAACCACAAGGACCTAAATTTCCCATTGACCAAAAATTATCTTTATCTCCACAAGTGCTAATTCCTTGAGCAACATAACCAGAATTTCTAAATTCATCTTTCCATAAACTAATTGCTTCCAGATCCTGCTCATGAACGGTAATCCACAAACGATCTGCAGGCAACATTAATTCTTCAGTCAAAAACTTCCACGCAAAATGAATAGCTTCTTTTTTAAAATAATCACCGAAACTAAAATTACCCAACATTTCAAAGAAAGTATGATGCCGTTTCGTAAACCCTACATTTGTTAAATCGTTATGCTTCCCGCTAGCTCTTAAACATCTTTGTACCGTTGATACTCTAGTAACATCCGCTTTCTCTTTTCCCAAAAACAAACTCTTAAATTGCACCATGCCAGCATTAGTAAAAAATAAACTGTCATCTCCAACTGGTACTAATGAACTACTAGGTTGTATACTATGAAATTGTTTTTTAAAAAATGATATAAATTTTTTTCTAATTTCTCGCGTCGATAATTGCATAATAATACCTTAATATTTACACTGCATCAATATATCCGATTATAATCTTAAAAATTATAATTTTAAATATGTACATTACATATTTCATCCAAAACTAATCTTTCGCAACAAATACTTTTTTCCTAAAAAAAGCAACCCCGTAACTGCCAATCACTTCATAACCTTCATCGTAAAGATTTTTAGCGTATTCTCTTTCCTTTATTTGCTGCAGGGCTTTCTGACTAATCTCTTCTAATTCCCTCAGGCTTTTAGCCACTTTTAATTCCAATATAATTGCTTGA
>JAZNNJ010000024.1:0-26827 GCA_045580225.1 Gammaproteobacteria bacterium
CTATTTTGCCTTTTTCTAACTTATCTAAATAAGTAAGAAATTCGGGCAATATTGTTTTTACTAAATTTTCTAATAGGGTCATCTTGACCTCCTTTCTATTAGTAAAAAGCCCGAAAACCAAAAAATCTTACTCAAAAAAAAATGATTTTTTTATAACTTATTGAAAATAAACAAAATCTTTTTTATTTCCACAAAAAAAGTCAGGAGTACTTGACGAGATTAGGAAAGAAAGTCACAGAAGAAAACAATCAACTGAGAAATAGCAGTATGTTATGACAATGTGGATAAAACAAAAATGCCACATTTAAAAAAGTATATGATTTTGGAGAAAGGTATGTATATAAAGTAGAAAATTTGCCAACCACATTAATATTTAGATAAAAATTACTTTTCAACAGTTGGCTGTCCTAGGGCTTTGCAGGGGATTTAGATAATAAAAAAGCGAAAGTATATCCTTTCGCTTTTTTATAATGGTCGGGTTGACCACCTCTAAATTAGAAAATGGATACCGTTTTTTTTAGCATACAAAAAATTATGGTTGTTTTACCCTTATTTTATAAGGCTTTTCGGCACATTTTCAAAACGTAGAGGGCGGACTTTCTAATCCGAACTGGTGGGGTTGACATTTTAATGCCGCCAGCTGTGTTCAAAGTGCATTTTTTCTTTCAAAAACAATAACATATACCGACAGCTTCGTATCAAAATATATTATTCAAAGTCCGTTTTTTATTTTTGCTTTTATTTTTTTCAAATCACTGCATGCTAATATCGGTATTAATTCATTGATTTCGTTTATAGGTTTATCCCACCACTTAAATTTGAGCAACAAGTCAATCAATTCATCATCAAATCTTTTGCGAATAGGTCTTGCGGGATTTCCTACAACAACTGTATAAGGTTCAACATTACTACCAACAACACTGTTGGTACCGATTATCGCACCATCACCGATATGCACGCCTGCAAGAATAGTTACATTCTGCCCAATCCACACATCATTTCCAACAATCGTATCACCTTTCAAGGGCATATCTTTTTTCAAAGGAACTTCCTGATTGAAGCCTTCCATAATATAAAATGGATATGTAGAAACGGCATTCATCTGATGATTTGCGCCGTTCATTACAAATTCAACTCCTGCGCCAATTTGGCAGAATTTACCGATAATCAACTTATCTCCATTAAAATCATAGTGATGTGTAACGTGCTTTTCAAAATCCACATCAGCAAAATAAGTAAAATCACCGACTATAATGTTAGGATTTTTAATTGTCGGTTTTACATAAGTTACCGTTTTGATATTCGGTACCGGAAATATTTTATCTGGATTTGGTAATACCATTTTTTTCATCATTATACGCTCCTATTGTCAATCTTATACTAGAAAATAAAGTTTTATGCAAGGTTAACAAATTTAATTTGAGAGTTTGCGCTTATTTTTGATTTATAGTTGCTGAGTAAAAGTTTTTAATACATATCTTATTGATTCTAAATAGGAAACTATGAAAATTCATTTCAAGCAGTTTGGATTCGAACCTGCGCCATCTTTATGGAAAAACAAGTATTTTCAATATGTTGAGGATGAGGTATCCGTATTTATTAAATATCGTGGTAATAATTTTTTATTTTAACTAAACTACGAAGAATCATTGATAGGAAAAATTTTGTGAAACAGCTAACTGCAGAAAACAAATTGAAAATTATAGATGAGTATAATAAGTGTAAATCTCCGGCAATAATTAAAGAAAAATACGGAATAAGTAAATCTACGCTTTATCATTGGATAAAAGTACTAACCGTAAGAAAAGCCGGGACATATAGTTCAAAAAAATATTCTGCTTGGGATATTCATCTTATGGAAAGGGAACTTCGTACTTTGCGAGAAGAAAATCAAATCTTCCGTGAAAGCCAATGTTCTGTCATTTCACCGATGAAGGATAAAATTGCAGCTATTGAAAAATTAAAAGATAAATTTTCTATTTATGCTATTTGTCGGACACTTAATTTATCAAAGGCATCTTATTACCATAGAAATAAATACCGACCGGAAAAAACATCATATCAAGAAAAAGATGAACAATTAAAGCCACTGATAAAAAAATATTTTGAAGAAAGCAAGGAACGTTTTGGTGCAAGCAAAATAAAAATTTCATTGAATAATATAGGGATTCGCGTTTCTCAAAAGCATATAGATAAACTAATGAAAGAGATGGATCTTGTTTGTAAACAAATGCGCATTAGATGTACATGGGCAACCAGAGTATCTAAGTTTAGAAGAAATCGTTTAAAACAAAACTTTACACAAGATACTCCAAATACTTATTGGGTAAGTGATATAACTTACATTCCGATTGAAAATCATGACAATTTATATGGGATATGTGTTGTAATTGATCTATTCTCAAGAAAAGTTTTGAGTTTTTTAGTATCGGAATTTAGTAATGCGGACATGGTTTGGAAAACTTTTGATAAAGCATATAATCTGAGGGGGTGTCCAGAAAATTTGACTTTTCATAGTGACCAGGGGACACAATATACAGCTTATACGTTTAGAAAGCACCTGAGAGATTTGAAGGTGAAACAGTCTTTTTCAAACCCAGGTTCACCTTTGGACAATGCCGTAGCAGAAGCTTTCTTCAGTATTATGAAAAGAGAAGAACTTTCTCATAATTTTTATAAGTCAAAGGAACATTTAGAGGCTGTTGTTGCTGAATATATTGACTTCTTTAACAATGCTCGTCCGCACCGCAAATTAAAAAATATGACACCAAATCAATACGAACTAAATTATTATCAAAACTTACAAATGCGTGAGGACGAAAATAAAAAAATGGCTTTTATCAAGGATATTCTAAGTAGTGATGCGGCTTAAAAAAAAAGAACAACTTTCAATTGGTCGGGGTGATCGGATTTGAACCGATGACCACTTGCACCCCATGCAAGTACGCTACCAAGCTACGCCACACCCCGCAGTTTTTAATTAAAAACTAGATCAGCTCCAATTTCATAGCTATCAGCTAATTCAAGAATACCTTTACTTGTCGTTGATAAACCAAGCTCTTGCGCTGAACACAACATGCCAAAAGACTCAATGCCACGTAATTTCGATTTCTTTATTTTCCAATTACCAGGCAAAACTGCTCCAATTAAAGCTACAGCGACCTTTAAACCTATACGAACATTGCTTGCTCCACACACGATTTGCAGTGGTAAATTCTGGCCTACATCTACTTCGCAAACAGAAAGGTGGTCCGCATTGCTATGCGGAACCACACCTATAATTTTCCCGATCACAACTCCAGAAAAACTACTGCTTTCCATACTAAGCAGCCTTCGCTAACTGCACTATCTGAGCGAAAGCATTTTTATCGTTTACAGCTAATTCGGCAAGGATTTTACGATCCAAAGCGATACTTGCTTTCTTCAATCCAGCAATCAATTTGCTGTAAGAAATACCCAGCTGGTTGGCTGCAGCATTAATTCTGATAATCCATAAAGCTCTAAATTGGCGCTTACGTTGCTTACGACCTTGATAAGCATACTGTCCAGCTTTAATTACTGCTTGTTTGGCAACACGAAAAACCCTACTACGTGCTCCATAATAACCTTTTGCACTTTTTAATACTTTTTTATGTCGTGCTCTTGCTGTTACCCCTCGTTTTACTCTCGGCATATCTATTTCCCTACGAATTAATTAATAACATTTTTACTGAATTTAAATTACTTTTGTCGACCATTTTACCAGCAGCTAAACGCGCTTTACGCTTGCTATTTTTTTTGGTTAGAATGTGGTTTTTCATTGCGCAACGATGCTTAAAAGCGCCACTAGCCGTCTTTTTAAAGCGTTTTAAAGCGCTACGATTCGTTTTTAATTTTGGCATTTTACCCTCTTACTACTTACCCTTACCTGGAATAACAACCATGCTAAGTTGTTTTCCTTCAACTTTCGGAGCTTGTTCTATTACTCCATGTCCTACTAAATCATTTTCCACTCGTTTCAAAATCTCTAACCCTTGATTTTGGTAAGAAATCTCTCTGCCGCGGAAACGTATAACGAACTTAACTTTATCACCATCTTTTAAAAAAGCAATCGCTCTTTTGATTTTTACTAAATAATCCCCAACATCAGTTACTGGACGCATTTTTAACTCTTTAATTTGAACTTTTTTCGCTTTATTTTTTTGCTTTTTGTTTTGTTCAAATAAATACTTTCCAAAATTCATAATTCTACAAACCGGGGGACTAGAATTAGGAGCAATTTCTACCAAATCTAATTCCAATTCTTCAGCTTTATAAACAGCTTCTTGAATTTTTACTATTCCTAATTGTTCCCCGTTAAGACCTATCAATCGAACTTCTTTTGCTACAATTTCTCCGTTAACACGGACTTTACTTTTCTTATTATTAGCAACTGGCGCTGTCTTATTATTGCGCGAAAAAATACGTGGATTAATACCTACCTCCTCAAATACAGATTAATACGCCCGCCATTATGTCAAATAAATATTAATTTATCAATCTTTATTTTTGATAAATTATATTTGACAAGGAATTTTAGCTAATTTTTAAGTTTTAAACTTGACAAAGAAATGATGATTAGCAATAATTTTTTAGAAGCTTGAGAATGAGTATGTTAGATCCTAAATGTTTTCGTAAAGAATTAGAAAATACAGCTAGAGTTTTAGCTAAAAGAAATGTTGTATTGGATGTTGAGCAAATTAAATTGTTAGAAAATCGGCGGAAGCAATTGCAAACCGAATTGCAAGATTTGCAAAATTTGCGTAACGTAAAATCTAAATTTATTGGTATGTCGAAGGAAAACAACCATAATTGTGATCAAGAAATAGTACAGATGCGTCAAATAAATTCGGAATTGGAGAACAAACAGTATGAATTCGACCAAACAATGGGATTGTTAGAAAATATTTACAATACTACGCCTAATTTACCTCATGATTCTGTCCCGTTTGGTAAAGATGAGAAGGATAATGTGGAAATTCGTCGTTGGGGGGAGATACCGAAGTTTGATTTTACCCCTTTAGACCACGCTTTATTAGGTAAAAGGTTGGAAATGATGAATTTTGAGTTAGCTGCTAAAATTACCGGCGCTCGTTTCGTAGTCTTATTTAATGAGTTAGCTAGGTTGCAACGAGCGCTGATTAATTTTATGTTAGATATTCATGTGAAAGAGCATGGTTATCAGGAGGTGTACGTTCCTCATTTGGTTAATGAAGCTAGTTTATTCGGGACAGGACAGTTAGCAAAATTTAACCAAGATTTGTTTCATATTGAGGGAGAAAATCGGTACTCTTTAATTCCGACGGCTGAGGTTCCGGTTACTAATTTAGTCAGAAATGAAATTTTAGATCCTAAAATGTTGCCTTTGCGTTTTGTTGCGCATACTCCTTGTTATCGAAGTGAAGCTGGAAGTTATGGTAAGGATTTAAACGGTATGATTCGTCAACATCAGTTTGAAAAAATAGAGTTGGTTTGGATTACTTTACCGGAGCGATCTTATGAAGATCATGAAGTTTTAACTCATCATGCGGAGGTTATTTTACAACGGTTAAATTTACCTTATCGGGTAGTTTGTTTGTGTGGTGGCGATTTAGGTTTTTCTTCTGCTAAAACTTATGATTTAGAAGTATGGTTGCCATCACAAAATTGTTATCGGGAAATTTCTTCTTGCAGTAATTTTGAGGCTTTTCAAGCGAGAAGAATGAAGGCTAGGTATCGATTGGATAATGGTGTAACTGAGTTAGTGCATACTTTAAATGGTTCTGGTTTAGCGGTGGGACGTACGTTAATAGCTATTATGGAAAATTATCAAGATAAAGATGGCAATATTCGTATACCAGAGGTTCTAATTCCTTATATGAAGGGACAAGAAGTTATTACTGCTAGTAAATAATGAAATTAGCGAAAAAATATCTGTTATGCGAACTGTTAAAAGTTACTGGAACGGTTACTTTTGTGTTGTTATTTATCTTTGTAAGTAATCAGTTTGTGCGTTTTTTAGGTTCGGCTGCATCTGATAATCTTTCATCGGAGGTGATAAAATGGATTTTATTATTGCAAATTCCAACATTACTAGCTTTGGTGTTATCGGTGGCATTATATTTATCAATAGTTTTTATCTACGGACGTTTGTCAGTAGATAATGAGTTAGTAATTTTACAAACTTCAGGTTTTTCCTTCAAAAATTTTACTAAAATAAATTTATTAATTGGTGTCGTAATAGCAACGATAGTAGCAATACTTACTTTTTGGGTGAATCCTAAATTACATCAATATATTGAGTGGTTATCTAAATCTACACAATCTGCTTCACTAATTAAACCTAAACGTTTTAATTACGTAGGTAAGGATCGTGATTGGTTAGTGTATGCAGATGATTATGATTTTTCAGCGAAAAATACTTTTAAAAAAGTTTTTATTAAAAGTTTAAGCGATAAAAATAACTGTATAATTTTAGCTAAAAAAGCTACCATGGTCGATAAACATAAATTAATGCTCGTTGATGGTAATCAATATTGTGGTGTTTTTAATCGAACCGAAGTGGAGCACTTAAAGTTTAAAAGCCAAATTTTTTATATTAGGCCACCTAAATTTATTGCTAAAAAGGAATCAGGAAAGTTAAATCAGGAGTTATGGAAATATCGTTATTATTCTAAAAATGGGGCAGAACTGTTTTGGAGGATTTCTCCGGTATTGATGGTGTTTATTTTAGTTATGTTAGCAACATCTTTATCCATTTTGCCGCCTAGGAGTAGTAGATACCGTAGGGTTGGTTGGGCGATTTTAATTTATGTGTTTTATGCTAATGGCTTATTTATGACTAGGGCAATGTTGCAAAAAGGTACGTTGCATTTTGGCTGTAACGCGTTTTTTATTCACTTTTTTATGCTAATTATTACGACCTTAATTTATTGGCGACAGTGGAGGAAATGGTGATTATACGGAAATATTTAGCTAAGCATGTTTTCTACTATTTTAGTTTGATTGCATTATTACTATTAGGAGTACATTTTGCTTTAGAAATTTCTTATGAAATCGGAACGATTGGACAAGGTAATTTTGGGTTAAAAGAGGCTTTTTTATGCTCATTATTATATTTGCCTTATGATTTATATAGTTTTTCTCCTATAGCTGTTATGTTAGCAGTTTTATGGAGTTTTAGTACTTTGAAAATTAATCAAGAATTGATTATTATCAGGCTTAATGGTTACTCAATTTTTAAATTATTAAAAGAAGTTACCTATTTAATATTAGGATTGATTGTTTTATTGTTTTTATTTGGAGAAAAAATTTCTCCTAAATTTTTAGTTATGGCTAATAAAGTGAAAATTCAAGCAATTTATTGTGGTAAATTTTCAATAGATAATTATGGTAATTGGCTTAAATACGGCAATTTTGTTTTAAGCTTTAATAAAATTAATGGAGAAAATATTAAAGACCTTGTTGTTTATAAAATATCAGAACCTGGAGATGTTAGTGAAGTATATCAAACATCATCAGCAAGAGTAGATGCGGACTGTTTAATCTTATTTAATGTAAAAATTAGCAAAATAAATGATGAAAAAATTGAACAAATTTACCATTTAAAGTACGATATTCCTGTAAAAATATCGAATAAAATGCAAAAAAATAAAGGTATTCAGAAAATAAAAAAGGATGTTAACCAATATTCATTAAAGGAGTTGCGTGCTAATTATCTTGAACATCGTGATTTAGGATTGGACTATTTAAGGGAAGAGGTAATATATTGGCAACGCGTTTTTACCCCTTTAGCTATTTTAATAATGGCTTGGTTAGGAGTAATGTTTACCTTAAAGAATGAACGAGGGAAAACTGCTTCTCGCTTGTTGGTAGGAGTAATGATTAGTTTTATTTATTATACTTTAACTCAAATGTCGGGTTATGTTGCAGTAGTGTATGGGTATTCTACTTGGGTTTGCACATTGTTACCTTCTATCGGTGGATTACTAGTAATCAGTTGGTTATTAGTAAAAAATCAATGAAGATCAGGGGAAGGACTACGAGATTCTGGTATTTCTTTTTGCACTGCAGTTTGCTCTTCCGTTATTGTTATTTTTAATTCATTTAACTTATATAATACACAATTTATTGAATTACTATTTAACCAATTATTAAAAAAATTTTGTTCGATATTTTTATAAAATTCTGGATATAATTTTTTTATAGATTCATGTAATTCACACAAGTGATTATAATTCTGAGCATTTAAGTACATGGTAGTAATATCAAAGTAAAATTTTTTAGCTGGTGGTAGTGATGGTAATTCTTTTGCAGCAGCGTCGATATACCGTGTAAAATCCGGAAACATAGCTATTTTAGACAAGGCTTGAATGGCTTTTAAAGCCTGATCATCCGTCGTAATACCTGAGCCAGCATTCCATAAGTGAGATATTTGGTAGTTAATTCCTAAGTCTATATCCATATTATTTAAAATTCTATATAAAACACTAACAAATAAAATCGGATTTCTAGCACTTTCTACGACTAGTAAACAAAAGGCATGATAGAAAGTAATCTTTTCGGTTTCATTACTGTTAGCTTTCTTGAAATTTGTGAGACATTCTTTACATTGTTCTGTATTTGTAAGCAGAGATCCTACCAGACTAATAATCTCAATTTTTTCTAAAAGTATTTCTGGGGTATCAACTGTAATGTTATATCTAGTTTCAGCTTCTTGAAATTCTACGCTTTTTCTTTTACTTTCTTTTGAGTTGTTATTATTCTCTGAAAATTTATAGAGGTAAGTGGTATTATCAAATCCTAGAGTAACATTTTTAAATTTAACGCTAACTTCTTTCTTATCTTTTGGATAGTATAAAAGCGATTCTTTATTAAATGTAGAGAAAATTTCCTCTCTTATTTTATTAACAACCTTGGCAAAAACAGTAAATAGATCAAGTTTAGGTTTAGCTGGGGTTATCATTATCGCTAATTAAAGTAAACTAGCAAGGTCGAGGTCTGGATGGGCATTTACCCAAGACAAAGGAAAATTAACTGCTATTTTAGTAGAGCAGTAACCAAACATATAATTATTAGCATGACATTTTAACGCACAGTCTCGTTCGTCTTCAGCGGGAGAAAATTCGAAAAAAGGATCGTAATTAAATTGTGCCAGGTTGCCAGTTCGTGCACAATGGCATGTACATGCTCCTCCTACTACGTAATTAAGCAACTTTTTTTCTATAACGATCATTGTTACCTCTCTATATTAATCTGCATGCTAATAATATATATAATATTTAAATTAAGACAATATTTTTTTGTACTGTTTTGCATTTTTATTTTAACAGTATTACTTTTAGTCTATTTGGTACGTTATTTAATGTTTACATTCGAGACGAGTTTGTAAATATTACTACGTAATTATTTATAATTTCTTGTTTAAAGTATTCAGGTAAACTGTTAAACTCACAAATATCAATTAAAAAAGGAATATTACTATTTGCTATAATTTTTTTTAGTTCGGTTATATTACATTTGTGGTCACCGAAATTTTTTACTATTAAATCCAAATCGCTTCCCGAATGGGCGTTACCATTAATTCTACTACCGTATGCCCAAATTTCGGCGTTAGGGCAATAATTTTTAAAAATAGTCTGCAATTGATACCAATATTTTTGTTCAATAAAAATATTATTCATGTTCGATAATTTTTTTTAAATTTTGTGCATCTAATATAAATTCATCAATTAAAGATAAAGTTTTTTCAGCAAAAGCCTGTCCGTAGTCATGGGTGGTATTATTTCTATTATCTCGATATTGTAACCAGCGTTCTACTTCATTTTTCTCTAATAAAGAATGTTTAAACGCATACCTAAATAGATCCTTAAAAGATAGGGCATCAACAGCTTTTTTACTAGCAAAATATGGAGTTATTTTTTTTCTTAATAACTTCCCACTTTGTTCTAAAGTCATTTCAAAACTTTTGATTAACGAATTTCGATATATTTCGTAGTCAATACTACCTTCAGGAACACTCTTTATCATGAGATACGATTTTTCAAGAATATCCAGACACCTTTTTAAATATTCAGTACTAATTTTATCCATAACACACTATTTGAGAATAAAAAAATGGGGAAGTTATATTCCCCATCATATTTTAAGAATTTTGCTCTAACAAACGGTTCAATCTTTTGGTAAATCCAATGATATCCTCTATTTCATTACCTGCAATTAAAGAACCTTGTTCAAATAATAATTCTGTCCAATCTTTTAGAGCATTTTCGTTATCTTTAATCATAACTAATTTTTTTATTAAATTATGTTCTGGGTTGATTTCTAAAATGGGCTTAGTTTTTGGTAAATCCCGTCCCAAAGATTGCATCATTTTTTGCATGCTGAAACTTAAGTCATTTTGGTTAGTAACCAAACACACCGGTGAATCAGTTAAACGCTTGCTTAAGTTAATTGCTGAGATTTTATCTCCTAGAATATTTTTCATTTTCTCTAGTAAAATTTTTAAATCATCAGTTTCTTCAAGTTTTGAATTAGGTTCTTCTTTCGTTAATTTGCTAAGGTCGATATCTCCTTTAGTAATTGCCTGCAAAGATTTGCCTTGATATTCTGTAAAGTAACTTAACCACCATTCATCGATTCTATCGGTCAAAAGTAAGACTTCAATATTATTGCGATTGAAAACTTCTAAGTAAGGACTATTTTTAGCTAAAGCATATGATTCTGCGGTAATATAATAAATTTTATCCTGTTCTGGTAACATGCGACTTAAATAATCAGAAAAACTTACTGTTGGTTCATGATTGTCTGATTTAGTGGAAGTGAACCGTAAAAGATCAGCTAAACGTTCTTTATTAGACATGTCTTCTACTATTCCTTCTTTTAGAGCATTACCAAAATTACTGTAAAAAATTTTGAACTGTTCACTAGATAATTTGTCAATCATTTCTAAAATACGTTTTACAATTCCCGCGCGTATTTGGTCAATCACTTGATTATTTTGTAATATTTCTCTAGAAACATTTAAAGGCAAATCTCTAGTGTCTACGACCCCTTGGACAAAGCGTAAATAATTTGGTAACAATTGTTCAGCATTATCCATAATGAATACTCTTTGGACATAAAGCTTTAAACCGTGTTTACGTTCTTGAGTCCAGAAGTTTAAAGGCGCTTTTTTAGGAATATAGATCAAAGAAGTATACTCAATTTTTCCTTCTACATGATTATGAGACCAAGTTAACGCATCTTCATAGTCGTGACTAATATGTCTATAAAAAGCTTGATAAGCTTCATCAGTTAGTTCTTTTTTAGGTTGTAACCATAAAGCAGTAGCTTTATTGATCATTTCCGGTTTGGGATTTGGTTCTTCTTTAGTTGATGGTGGTGTCATCATAATCGGGAACATGATGTGGTCTGAATACTTAGTAATCATTTGGTTTAAATGCCAATAATCTAATAAATCCAAATCACTATTTTTTAGATGTAAAATGATAGTAGTACCACGGCCATCTTTTTCAATTTCTTTTACAGTAAATTCTCCTGTGCCTTCTGATTCCCAATGAATACCTTGTTGTTCTCCGGCTTTTCTAGTAAGTACTTCTACTTTATCGGATACTACAAAAGCGGAATAAAAACCTACGCCAAACTGTCCGATAAGGGTTGTTTGATTGGCTTGATTCTTGGATAAAGAAGATAAAAATTCTTTAGTTCCTGATTTAGCAATAGTACCGAGATTATTAATTACTTCCTCACGGTTCATACCAATACCATTATCGGAAACAGTTAAAGTTTTTTGTTCTTTATTAAAAGAAATAACTATTTTTAAATCGGGATCGCTTTTTAATAATTCTGGATGTTCGATCGCAATAAAGCGCAGTTTATCGGCGGCATCTGATGCGTTAGAAATTAATTCGCGTAAAAATATTTCTCTGTTACTATATAGAGAATTAGTTACTAAAGACAATAATTGCTTGATTTCAGCTTGAAAACCTAATGTTTGACTACTCATATTCTATTTATCTCAAAAATTAAAATTATACTTCTACAAAACTCTCTTTAGATACTCCACAAAGTGGACACACCCAACTATCTGGTAAATCTGCAAATTTGGTTCCTGGCGGAATATTTTGAGATGGATCACCAACTTCTTCATCATACTCGTAAGCGCACACTTCACATACATACTTTTTCATATAACCTCCATTGATTGTCTAATATCTTTTGCTAATTGTTTTAACGATTTTCGATTGTCTTCACTTAAGGTAGAATGTATCGAAATCGTATTAGATAGTAAAGTAATATTGTTTAATTTTTTTAACCATTCTTGCATCAACACGTTAGCTCGAGGGGACCAAGAGCCATTTTCAATTAAAGCGACGGTACGATTTTTTAACTGGTGGTTTACGCAAGTAGCTAAGAAATTTTCCATAGCATCAAATAAACCGTTATTATAAGTAGGGGAGGCTAATACTAAATGCGAGTAACGAAACGTTTCTCCTAAAGGGTATGATAGGTGAGTTTGCATCAAATTAATAATTTTTTGATTGCCTTTTAAGTGTAAAGATAACTCTTTTATTGCTTCTTCTGTGTTACCATAGATGCTAGCGTACAAAATTAAAGTCCCCTGATTTTCTGGTAAATAATTACTCCATTTTTGGTAGTAATTGATAATGCTATGTATATCTTTTTGATTAATGAATAAACCATGTAATGGGTAGATTGTGCGTATTTGTAGGGTTGCTAAGTTTTGAAGTAATTTTTGTACAAAATTGCCATATTTTCCAACGATATTTGCATAATAACGGCGCATTTCTGATAAATATTCAATTTGATTATTAGTTTCATCAAGATACATCTCAGGGTAGGCACCGAAACTGCCAAAAGCGTCAGCAGAAAAAAGAATTTGCTGTTCTGGACAATAAGAAACCATTACTTCTGGCCAATGTATCATTGGAGCAAAATAAAAAACGAGGTTATTCTGGCCTAAATTTAAATATTCACGATCATTAACGCATAAAAAGTGGTTATTAAGATCTAATTGGAAAAATTGCTCTAATAATTTACGGGTTTTATGATTACCGACTAAAGTTAGTTGAGGATATATTTTGAATATGGCTTCAATAGATCCAGCATGATCTGGCTCCATATGGCTAATTATTAAGTAATTCAATTCTTGATTACCTAAAGCTCTTTTTAGGTCATTAACATAGTTGGTTGAAAATTTAGCGTCAACTGTATCTATTAGAGCTGTTTTTTTATCTTTTATTAAATAAGAGTGGTAATGCATGCCAGAAACTGGGTACCAATTTTCAAAATATTTTCCTTGAAAATCTTTAATGCCGATCCAACTAACAAAATCATTTAGTTTTTTGTACATGCTTGTTTCCTCGCTATCCTTCTTAAAAAATATGGATGAATTTATTTTTTTCAAGAATGTTTTTATTTTATTGTTAGATATGTTAAAAGGTTATGTTAGAAGGCAATGAAATATATTAGAACTAAAATATGTTAGAAAGAATATTTTTATTATTTTTGTTATTGCAGATCGTTCCTTGTTATGGGAATTATCTAAAAAATAATAATGAAACAATCAATGATAATGCAGTGCGGATTTTTGTGCAGACTTTACAGCAAAATAGAAAATTAGCTTTACCGATAGGAGTTAAAATTTGGTTTAATGAAAGTAATGGTAAAGAAGAGGGGTTAACTTGTTGGAATAAGGGGGAAAATTTTGCTTCTTTAGGAATAGGTCATTTTTTATGGTATCCTAACGGAAAATCGGATGCTAGTTTTCCTAAATTATTAAAATATTTACATCAGAAAGGGATAGAAATTCCTAAATGGTTAGCTGATAATTACTATATTTGTCCTTGGAAAGATCGATATATTTTTTATAGAGAATTTAATAGTCATAAAATGGTTGAGTTGCGTCTTTTTTTAAGGAAAACGGTTTCTTTGCAGGCAGATTTTTTAATTGATCAGTTTATAGAAGCAGTACCAATGATTCTAAAATTGACCCCTGTTGCGGATAGGCCATTTATATTTTTGACATTAAAAAATTTAACTAAGACTCCTCAAGGATTTTATGCTTTAATTGATTTTATGAATTTTAAAGGGGCAGGGTTAGCGGATTATTATAATGGTACTGGTTTGTTACAAGTACTTCGTTTTATGTCTCAAGCTCCAGTTCAGGAACCTTTAGCTGCTTTTGTTTGGGCTGCAAAACGTGCATTAGTCCTTAGAACTTTACAGCAATCCAATTTAGAATACGAAAATTGGTTAAAAGGGTGGTTGCAAAGAGTGGATAGTTACTCTTCTGATAAGATTTTAAAATAATTTTGAATTTTAAGATTTTATTTGTATTTTTATTGAGTAATGTGTTAAAAATAGTCACAAATAGAACTGCACAAATTAAAGTTAATAAAAAATGGGTAATAATAGATTTTTAGAATTTTCTGTCCCAGAAATTGACCAAATAACGATAAATGAAGTAGTTGATTGCTTGAAATCTGGTTGGTTAGCTACTGGGCCTCGAGTGTTAAAATTTGAAAATAAATTAAAAAAATATTTTAAAGTACCAAATGTATTAGGTTTAACTTCGGCTACTAGTGGATTATTTTTGGCAATGAAAGCAATGGGAGTAGGGAAAGGCGACGAAGTAATTACGACTCCAATGACATTCGTTGCTACTTTAAATGCGATTGTACATACTGGTGCTACGCCAGTATTAGTTGATATAGATTTAAAGACTAAAAACATTGATGTTGATGAGGTTAGAGAAGCGATTACCCCAAATACTAAAGTAATTTTACCTGTTCATTTTGCTGGTGTCCCGGCGGATTTAGATCCGTTGTATGAAATTGCTCAGCATTATGGTGTGAGAATTATTGAAGATTCAGCTCATGCAATTGGATCGGAATATTGTGGTAAAAAAATAGGTAGTTTTGGTGATACACAAATTTTTAGTTTCCATCCTAATAAAATAATTACTTCAGGAGAGGGTGGTGCTGTACTAACTCGCGATGTTAAGTTAGCAGAGAAAATTAAAATTCTGCGTTTTCACGGTATTGATTATACTAATAGCGACAATAATTATCAATACGATGTAGTTGAACCTGGGTATAAATACAATATGATGGATTTACAGGCGGCAATTGGAATGCATCAATTAGATCATTTGGATGAGTTTATTCAAAAAAGGGAGAAGTTAGTAGATCGTTACCAACAAGAATTAACTAATATTCCTGGCTTAGAATTGCCGATTTTGCCATCGTATCCGTGTAAAGTAGCGTGGTGTATTTATACGCCCTTAATTACTGAAAAAGCTAAGATTGATCGACGACAATTTATTGAATTAATGAGAAAACGTAATGTAGATGTCAGATATCATTATCCAGCTATTCATACGTATAAATTTTATCGAGAAAAGTTTGGTTATAAGTTGGGGCAGTTTCCAAAAGCAGAAAAGATTTCTAAAGAAATTGTTTCTTTGCCTTTGTTTCCTAGAATGACATATAGCGATCAAGATATGGTTGTGAGTGCAATTAAAGAAATTTTATGAAGGTATTGAGCATTGTAATTCCTGTTTTTAACGAAGGTAAAAATTTGATGCCGTTGTATTTTCGGTTGCGTAATATTTTGGAACAAATTGGTCAAGATTACGAAATTATTTTTGTTAATGATGGTAGTGAAGACGATTCTTTGGTTATTTTAAGGAATATTCAAAAGCAGCTGCCTAATCGGGTGGTAATAATTGATTTTCTAGGTAACTTTGGTCAACATGCAGCTGTAGTTGCTGGTTTTAAAAGAGCTAGAGGTAAATGGATTGTAACTTTGGATGCTGACTTACAAAATCCACCAGAGGAGATAAAAAAATTGTGGTACTTTGCTCAATATGGTTATGATTTGGTAAATGGGGTTAGATTGTATAACCGGAAAGATAGTTGGATGCGTTGTAAAATTTCTATTTTAGCTAATTTTATACGTCTAAAGTTGACTAATATAAAAATGTTTGATCATGGATCTATGTTTCGGTGTTATCGAAATTACGTTGCAAAATTAATTGCAGATAACCGTGATTGTGCCTTATTTGTGCCGAGTTTAGCATATATGTATGCTAAAAATCCGATTGAGGTTACGATTCAACACGAACCTCGCTATAGCGGTAAATCGCATTATAATTTATTTAACCTGATAAAACTGAATTTTGACTTAATTTTGGGTAATTCGTTATTGTTACTCCAGTTCTTTACTATTTTTGGAGTAACAGTAACTATTATTAGCGTAATTGGTTTATTGTATTTAATTGTTCAAAGTTTAATTTTTGGTAGAGTTAGTAAAATGTACATTTTAGCTATATTGTTTATATTTTTAGCTGGGATAATTTTGGTTGGTATTGGTATACTTGGAGAATATCTTGCTCGTATTTATCGCAACGTTAATGGTAGGCCATGTTATGTGGTAAGTAAAATAATTGATGAGGTAAGGGAGTGAAACTTTTAATTTTGGGGGTTAATGGTTTTATTGGCAATCAGTTAGTTAAAAAAATTTTACAAGAAACGGATTGGGAAATTTATGGTTTAGATATTAAATGTGATAAATTACAACATAGCATATATAACAAAAGGTTTCGTTTTAAGTTAGGAGATGTTGGTGATTCTTTTGAATGGATTAAAAATCACGTTAAAAAATGTGATATTATTTTACCGTTGGTAGCAATATCATTGCCAGGAATGTATGTTATTGATCCTATAAAGGTTTTTGAAGCAACTTTTGAACTCAATTTGCCAATTGTTCGAATGTGTGTAGAGTATAATAAACGTTTAGTTTTTCCTTCCACCTCGGAAGTATATGGATGTAGTGATGATGAAGAGTATTTTGAAGATTTTACAAAGTTGACGCAAGGTCCAATTAATAAGGAACGTTGGATATATTCTTGCTCAAAGCAATTGATGGATAGAATTATTTTTGCTTACGGTAAACGTGATAGTTTGAAATATACTTTATTTAGACCATTTAATTGGGTGGGGCCTACTCAGGATCAGATTACTAATTTTGCCGATTGTAAAATTCGAGTTTTACCGCAATTTGTTAGTAATGTTTATTACGGTAGTAATTTAAATGTGGTAGATGGTGGTAATCAGCGACGATGTTTCACATATATTGAAGATGGTATAGATGCTTTGATAAAAATTTTGGTTGATAATGATAATGTTGTGGATAAAGAGATTATAAATATCGGTAATCCCGAAAATGACATATCTATTTTGGAGTTAGCTAATAAAATTCTAAAATGTGCATCTAATCTTAAATACCGAAAATATCATTCGAAAATATCTAAAATTAAAATACAAATAGTTTCAGGTGAAGAATATTATGGTATTAATTACCAAGACACAATAAAAAGGATTCCATCAATAGATAAAGCTAGGCGTTTGTTAAAATGGGAGCCCAAAGTGGGTATTGATGAAATTATTGAACGTACTTTAGACTACTATTTAGTATAATATTTTGTTATGACAATAGAATTAGCGTTGAAGATTGATGTAGATACAGAACGTGGTACTGTTTTGGGAGTTCCTAATTTAATGAAATTATTTAAAGATTTAGAAATTCCGGCTACTTTCTATTTTTCTTTTGGTCCGGATAATACTGGGCGAGCGATAAAACGCTTTTTTTCTACAGGATTTTTAAATAAATGCATTAGGACGAATGTAATAAAAAGTTACGGATGGAAGACTTTAGTGAATGGTATATTATGGCCAGGAAGGGTTATAGGAAATAAACATTTTGCTTTATTAGCTAAAGTTGAAAATTTAGGATTTGAAGTAGGAATTCACGCGTATGATCATCAAAATTGGCATAATAATTTATTGAAAATGACTACGGGACAAATTTTAGATGAATTTGAGAAAGCAGTAAATATTTTTAGGAAAATCTATGCTCATAATCCGGAAACTGCTGCTGCTCCAGGTTGGCAATTTGATCAACGCGTTTTAAAAGTTTATGAATTTTTTGATTTAAAATATGTTAGTGATTGTAGAGGATATCGTCCATTTTACCCAAAATATGGTGAAAAGGTTAGTAGAATTTTAGAAATTCCTACTACCTTGCCTACTCTTGATGAATTGTTAGTAAATAGTAAAAATGAAGAAATATTAGTGCAATGTTTTATGGAAAAAATTAGGAATTTTAATGTACTTACTTTACATGCGGAGCTTGAAGGTTTAAACTACCAAAAGTTATTCTATAAATTTTTGGTGACATTACGAAAGGTAGGAGTTCAGTTTATAACATTGAGTGAGTTGGTAAAAAGAAATTATAAATCCGGAAAGATGGTTTGGGGTAATGTTGATAATAGAGGGGGTAAACTTGCTAAACAAGAGTGAAGAGGTAAGATGAAAAAATTTTTAAGTTTAGGATTGTTATGTTTGGTTACTAGTTGTACAGTGCTTGATCCTTATACTGGTGAGGAACGGGTTAGTAAAACTGGAATAGGAACTGGTATAGGAGCATTAGGTGGTGCTTTAGTTGGAGGAGCTATAGGTGGCAATGCGAAGGGAGCATTGATAGGCGCTGGAGTTGGGGCGGTGACTGGTGGTATGGTTGGTAATATCATGGATCGTCAGGATACAGAATTAAGAGAACGTTTGCGTAATACTGGTGTACGAATTCAACGTTTAAATAATAACGATCTTTGCTTGATTATGGCTAGCGATGTGACGTTTGAAAATAACCGTTCAGAAATCCGCAGCGAATTTTACGATATTTTAAATTCAGTAGCAATAGTATTAAGAAAATATGACCGTACTTCGATTACAATAGCAGGTCATGCATCCAGTGTTGGGGATGCGATGCATAATCAGATTTTGTCTGAAAAGCGGGCTAATGCGATTGCTAGTTACTTAAAGAGTGCAGGAGTGAAGAGTAATCGTATTACTGTAGTAGGGTATGGAGCTCGTCGTCCTATTGCAAATAATAATACCCAGGCTGGGCAAGCTAAAAATCGTAGGGTAGAGATTATTATTCATCAGATATAGAGGTTTTTTATGAGTTTAAAACATTCACCAATGACATTATATTCGAGCAATGTAGATATCGATTCTCATCGTGCTAGAATTATTTTAACGGAGAAGGGCGTGTTGTTTAATGTGGTTTACATTGATAGTTCGCATCCTTTACCCAAAAATTTAGAAAATTCTGTGACAATTGATGATTTGCCTATTTTAGTTGATCGCGATTTGGTACTTTGTAATACAGAGATTATAGGTGAATATTTAGACGAACGTTTTCCGCATCCTCCTTTGTTGCCAGTTTATCCAGCTATGCGTGCGAAGTGTCGTCTAATGATTAAGTATTTCGAAAGTGAGATCTATCCTGTATTTAGAAAATTTGAGGAACTTTGTTATAAAGAAGATACGCTTGTAGCTGCTGAGTTTATTAAATATTTAGGGAATTTAGAAGAAGTATTGGGTGACGAAGCTTATATAATGAGCGATATTTTTTCATTGGTCGATTGTTGTCTTGTTCCGTTATTATACCGACTGAAGGTATATAATTCCAAAATTTTAAATAAATTTGAAAAGTTATCTTTATACGCGAGTAGAGTTTTTTGTAGACCAAATTTTCAAAGTACTTTGTCAGAATTAGAAAAAGAGATGAGTTATGGAGATGGAGAATTTTACACTATTTAAACCTCATTTAATTAGAGCTTATTATCAGTGGTTTACTGAGAATGGTTTGCGGGTGTGTGTATTGTTAAAATTAAAAAATTTGCCACAAGTTGAAATTTTTGATAACCAAAAACCGACGGTTCTGGTAGATATTTCTTCTCAAGCTACTAGAGATTTGAAAATTACTTCAGAGGTAATTACCGGAAAAATGAGTATGAACGGTCAAGTAATAAACTTCGTTTTTCCTATGGATAATGTATTGGGAATCTATGCTGAAAATACTGGTTTGGGGGAATTGTTTATTGATGAAATGGGATCTGTTGATGTTGAGCATGAAGTAAGTCAGCAGCAAGGTAATTGTTGTCGACGTAAACTTGAGAAAGATAAAAAAGTAAAAATTATTAGGTAGTGTGTTCGTTTTGAAATTAAAGAATAAATATTTTTTTATAGGGTGGATGTTGTTATCTTTACTGCTTTTTTGTGCAGTGATTTTTAATAGTCGTTTTAATTACAATTCTTGGGATATCGTGGAGACTAATATTTTAAAAGAATTAAATATGGAGGAACTAATTTATCAAGAAAATCTTAAAGTATTAAATAAAATAGTTGGTTCGCTATATTTAACTCCTAAAACTTTTGCTTATTTAGAAAACATAATTAAAAAGTTAGATCGTAATAAGGGGAAAGTATATCTAGAATATTTTCCTAGTGCTTTTCGTAAAAATAAAAGTTTTATCTATAGTAAATATTTGTTATTACTCCGGCAGGTTCCCATAGAAGAAAAAGACAGAATTTTGCAAGAAAGCAGATCTCTTATAGAAAAGCAAGCAGTTTCTGCTTATACCGATGCTTTTAATCAAAAATATTCTATTAATGATAAGGTTAATTTCCATAATCAGATTCTGTACTTAATTCTACTAGGAGATTTGTTTATAGGGGTATTTGTTTTATTTATTAAAAAATAAATTTCAATTTTTAGTAATAAAATTAAATAAATTTGTGGGCGTATGCTTGTGTTTGAGGTATTTTAGGAAATCGATAATTTAGTTATCATTAGTGTTTATGAATGTTCGTAATGTATGAGCAAGCGATTAAATTTTGGGTAATCTAGGTTGTATAAATAAATTATTATTCTTTTGTTATTAAATTCTAATTAAAAAAAACTTGCATCAAGTGGAGCAAAATAGTACTCTAGAATTAAATATATATTAAACTAAAATTATACGGTAATATGAATTTAAAAAAAGAATTAGAATATTATGGAAACTTGATTGATTTGATTGATCAGAAAGCGGGTATTTCATCAATATTAGATGAAAGATTGCAAGAAGCATTGAATTATCTAGGTAAAATTCTATCTCAGAAAGCTAATGTAGATGATATTCAGACAGTGGATGAAGAAAAATGGTTAAAAGTGTTTGCAGCTTTGCCTTTACGAAACTTATTGATTGTTTTAGAGAAATTTGAGACAGCATCTCCCGGATCTAATGCTAAATTTTTAAATGCTGCTAAAGAACTTCAGGATAATGATATTGTTTATCATAATTTTGCTAAGCGTCTTATTGTTTATTCTCGGTTAAAATCTATACTTGAGACTTTTGATATTAATAGAATGCAAAAGATTTTGTTAATATTAAATAAACTGAACATAAATAATAATGGGTAAATTATGTTGGGTAGATACACTTTGTATATTTTGGGGTTAAGTTTGTTTTTATGGTTAGGAAACGCTGCTTTAAGTTTTTCTTATAGATTAAAAGGGGTAGTTTTGTTTAGTCATTTTTCCAAAAATATTAAAGTTTTAGAAGGAGATAATAATTATGAGAATTAAGTATTCAATAGTAACTGCGGTAATATGTTGCGTTGCAAATTCTTTGGTTTTAGCTGGTTCTCTTGCTCCGGGATCCTATTCTGATGGTATGAAAGCTACTTTGGGAAAAGATTATACGAAGGATAATTTGGTTTCTTATTCGAATTCAACAGAGAAAAAAACGAGGCCACTTGTAATTCCGAAAGCAGGGTACGCGAAGAAAAATAATTATCAGAATGTCGATAAGAACGATGTAAATAATTTGGTTGTAAATAAAGTATCGTATTCTGTAAAAAATGAAATCGATCAAACAGTAAAAGGTAGTAAACAACACGAACTTAAGGAAATTGTCGATCGTAATGCTGAAGTTGGAAATAGTTATGGAATTAAATATCGTTAATGGCAGGTAAACATTGAGGATTTTGTATATGTACGTGAAAAAAAACAATAAAAATATTTTGGGATTATTGATGTTTTTAGGATTGCCCGGTATGTTTGCATATGGGGTAGAAGTAACCACGAATGCAACTTCCGCAGATGCGGCAGCTGCTACTGTTAATGCTATAAATATGTTGTCGGATCGTTTAGGGGAGTTGGAGAGTAGTTTTGATACCAGTTTGACTAATATGCAGTATCAAATGAAACAGTTGTTTCAAGGTTATTTGGGAATGCACGATTTTAACAATGGAGAATATTCAAACGCAAGCTATGTCATCGATAAAAATAGTAACGAAAAAATGAGCCATTTGCGTGGTACTTTAAAAGGATTATTGCATGATTATTATTTCTATGCGAATAATATACCTGCAGGAGGCAATGTTGTAAGTATTTTTACTAAAGGTTCAGATGCTAGCACTGGTTTAAAATTAACGATGTTCAATGACGTTAATGATAGGAAATCGGAGATAATAAGGCAATTGAAGTATAATGATTTGAATAGTTGGCCGGAATCTTCCGTTTATGCTTATGGATTATTATCTAGTCAAGATGAAATCGATAAAGTTACTGTTCATGATTTGTTGGATGTGGATGGATATAGTGATGATGGTAAAGTTGATACTGTTAGTACGGGTAAAAAAGCAAGGACTTTTATTACTGAAATTTTAAAATCTACACCTCCTTCAACAGAAATAATTTTTAATGATAAATCTAAAGTAATTACTTTACCTTTAGAAAATGATAACGGTAGTGATACTACAAAATTAAATATGAAAGACGATTATGATAAAGCTATAACTTTTTTAAAAGGTGATAAGCATTATAAAGACTATGTTAAAAAGGTATCGCAATCGGCTAAACTTAGGAGTGTATTTGCCGAAACGTTGATAAATGCTTATCAAGAGCGTGTAAGAATTAATGTTGATAATGTGTCAAGGAGTTTAGTTGAACGTGAAAAAGAAATGGCACTACGTGGTATTAATCAAGATTATTACAATAATTTAAAAAATAAGTCAGCTGCAGAAGTTAATTTGGAAATTTTATATGCGTTAAATAAAAATGCATATTTTTTGCATAGATTGCATAAGGATAATGAAAAGTTGCGTATTTTGCTTGCAACGGCAGGATTGCAAATATCTAGAAAATCGTTAACAGATGATATTAATTATTTAAAACCTATTAAAGTTTTAATTGATAATAAATGTTGGTTGGATGAAAATGTCAATAGCGATTATTGTAAAAATCCAAAGAGTGCCGCTATGACCGATACTGGTGTTGAAGTCGATCAAGCAACTGCAGATATGTTTAAAAACGAATAATTTAATTTTTAAAAAGCACAAGAGAGTCATTATTAGTCGTTTATGACTCTCTTGTGTAGATTATTTAAGAAATAATTTTAATAGTTTCTTGTATAAAATTTTGTATGGTTGGTATCTCATTGGTAGGTCCAACCAAGTTTTTTTATCCAGGATGCTTTTTTTGTGTGAAAATGTATCAAATCCAAATTTACCATGATATGCTCCCATGCCGCTTTCTCCACATCCTCCAAAGGGCATTTCTGGGGTGGCTAGATGTACTACAACATCGTTTATACATCCACCTCCATATCGGCAAAATCTTGTAGTTTTTTCTATATTATGTTTATTGCTGGAAAAGATATATAAAGCTAACGGGTGGGGATGATTTTCAATGATTTCTATTACGTTTTCTAAATCATCAAAAGTTAAAATAGGCAATATTGGGCCAAAAATTTCTTCTTGCATGATATTATCATCCCAGGTAACGTTGTCTACGACAGTAGGTTCTATTTTTAAAGATTCTGGTGACGATTTTCCGCCAATAACAGTTTTATCTTTATCTATTAAATTACACAAGCGTTCGAAGTGTTTCTGGTTGATAATTTTTCCATAATTTTTATTCGTAATTGGATTTTTGCCATATTGTAAATAAATTTGTTTTCTTAGTTCGGAAATGAAAGTGTCTTTTATATTTTTGTGGCAGTATATGTAATCAGGGGCAACACAAGTTTGTCCGCAATTTAGGTATTTTCCAAAAACTATTCTTTTAGCGGCTAATTTGATATTTGCTGTTTGATCGATAATACAAGGACTTTTTCCGCCTAATTCTAAGGTGGTTGGTGTTAAATTTTCAGCCGCTTTTCGTAATACTTCTTTTCCTACATTTTGACTTCCTGTAAAAAATATGTAGTCAAACTTTAAAGATAGCAGAAATTTATTTTCTTCACGGCCTCCGGTTACGACAGCAACATACTCAGATGGGAAGGTCTCTTCTATAAGCTCTTTTATTATATTGCTTGTAGCTGGGGGAATATGCGCTAGGTTTTAAAATTACAGTATTACCTGCTGCGATTGCGTCTATAAGAGGATCTATCGATAACAGAAAAGGATAGTTCCAAGGACTGATAATTAGTACATTTCCCCAAGGAACTGATTTAATTATGCTTTTCGAATAAAAATTGGTAATTGGAGTAGGAACAATTTTATCTTTAGTAAATTTTTTTAAATTTTTTAAAAAATATGAAATCTCGTTTATCGTTAAACCAATTTCGCACATATAAGCTTCGTTATAACTTTTTCCTAAATCTTTATATAAAGCTTCAGCAATTTTTTTATCTTTATTTTTTATATTTTTTTGCAATAGTTTTAAATATTTTAGTCTATTTTTAATAGAGAAAGTTTCTCCTTTTTTGAAAAAATATTGTTGTTTTGCTAAAATGTTATGCATATTTTTACTCTTCATTAGATTAAATTATAATAGAACTGTTTCAGTTCATTTTGATCCATTAGAACTGGTACAGGGTATACTGGATTTCCTTCTTTATCCGCATAATATGATAATTTTTCGATATCTTGCTTTTTAATATCTGGTATTTTAGTGCCGATATTCATTTTTGCATTTAGTTCTCTAATTGATTTTATAAATAATTCGGCAGCATTTTTTTCTGGAACGTTGCTATGGCAAATACCTGCTGCGATAGCTAATTCTTTCAATTTATTATGTATTTTTTTCCCATATGCTTCTAAGATATAAGGTATTAAAATAGCATTAGCTAAACCGTGCGGGATATTATACATTCCACTTAATGTATGAGAAACAGCATGACAGTATCCAACGTAAGAAACGGTGAATGCGCATCCTGCAAGATAAGATGCCCATAACATATTTTTTCTTGCTTCCATATCATTGCCATTAAGGTAGGCTTTGTACAGATTTTGGTAAACCAAAGTAGTTGCTTTTAATGCCTGTTCACGTGTTTTTTTAGTGGTAGAATTTCCTATATATGCTTCTATCGCGTGAACTAATACATCCATGCCTGTACTTGCAGTAATTGAAGGGGGAAGGGTTTTGGTAACTTCTGCATCTAATACGGCGTATTTAGGAATTAGTGGAAAGTCACTAATCATATATTTATGTTTAGTTTTGGTGTCGGTGATAACGGTAGCTACTGTGGTTTCTGTTCCGGTTCCTGCGGTCGTTGGAATTGCGAATAATAGTGGAATTTTCTTCAGTATTTTTAGTACACCAGCCATATTTTGTAGTTTTTGTTTAGGTTTGGCTATACGGGCTCCAACTGCTTTGGCGCAATCTATTGCGGATCCTCCGCCAAAACCTATTAATGCTTCACATTTATTATGTATGTAAAGTATCCTTGCTTGTTCAACATTATTTACTGTCGGATTGGAAATAACCTCATCGTAAATAATGGGGATAATATTATTTGCGACTAAACTTTCTTCAAGAGGCTTAGTTATTCCTAATTGTCTTACACTTTTATCAGTAACAAGCATAACTTTTAAAATTTTATTAGTTTTTAATATCTGAACTATATCTTCTACTTTATCCAGTATTATAGGATTGTAGTAAGGTAACAAAGGAATTGCAGTTTTAAAACAAAACTGAAAAATTCTACAATAAATTTTTTTTAAAATATTCATAATACTCCCTCATTTGTTTCTTCAACAAGGTTTATGTTTATAATGTGTTTATTTATCGGTAATTATTGCAAGCAAACTAAAAAACGGAGAGAGTGGGGTTCGAACCCACGATACGCCTAAACATATACATGATTTCCAATCATGCTCCTTCAACCACTCGGACATCTCTCCAGATCGAATGTATTATATTTAGGTATAAAAATTTTTCAAGTAGTTATTACGCTGATTATTTTTTAGAATTTTGTTTTATTGGTTTTGACTTACAGAAATTACAGATTTTTTTTGTATAAATGGTATTATTTTATATGATTTACGGATAAAAATTTGCTTTTTGTGACATATAGGATTAATTTTAGGTATGAATAAAAATAAACTGCCTCCGTGTGAAGTAGCTTATCTTTGTTGGGGGGGGGGCAGTTTTTTGTTTGAATGTAAATTTGTATTTAGGCTTGGAGAAATAGGGAATGAAGGGTATTCTTTTAGCTGGGGGAAGCGGTACGAGGTTGTATCTATTGACTAAAATGACATCGAAATAGTTATTACCTGTTTACGATAAACCGATGATTTATTATCCTCTGTCAACCTTAATGTTGTTTGGTATCAAGGATATCTTGATCATATCTACTCTGCAGGATACACCAAATATTGAGAAGTTGTTTGGAGATGGTCAAAAGTTGGGATTAAATATTCAATATGCCATTCAAAACGAACCCAAAGGAATCGCCCAAGCTTTTACAATAGGTGCTGATTTCGTTGGCAATGAAGATGTATGTTTGATTTTGGGTGATAATATTTTTTATATGGGTGATCAATTCCATACTTTTAAGAGGCTGTTAAAAATAATGAAGGTAAATGTGCCACTGTATTCGCCTATCATGTTTCTGACCCTGAACGTTTCGGGGGTAGTTGAGTTTGATCAGAATTTTAATGCCATTTCAATTGAAGAAAAACCTAAA
>JAZNNJ010000025.1:0-54865 GCA_045580225.1 Gammaproteobacteria bacterium
AAATTTAACCAAAAATTTAGCTTAATTAATAATGTATAAACTAACGTACTTTTTACTTAGTAATTTATACCAGTTTTTACTATTTCCTTGATAAAAAATTATAACAATAATTCATTACTTTAATGTTAAATACAATATGATCAGGATATTCTTCAATATTTATTTAATCTCAAAATAGTAACGATTACAATACTAAAAAACATTCTTTATACTAAACCCGAAGTCTCCACCAATAATTTTTTTAAATTAGCAGTATGAATTATACCATTTTTAAAACTAACAGGAGCTTCGCCTTGAATTAAAGGAAACAAATAACGCCTACCCAAAACTGTCAATTCGCCATTTTCGAAATAATTAGCAGGTAAAGCGCGCTCTAAATTTGCTACTTGATTAAGTAATACTTTATCTAAATGATAAGAATAAGGATCGTCTTGGTCACGAACTAAATTAACCATATAACCACTTGTGCCCTGAAAAGCTAAATCGACCGCATACTTACCTAACTCCATCGCTTGCTTAAAATCAACCAAAGAAGCTAAATGTCTAGCTGACCGCTGTAAATAACCAGCTACTGCCCAATGAATTTTAAAACCAGTATGCTTTTTTAAATGTTCTGCCAAAAGCACAGCCACACCACCAAGTCTACAATGCCCAAACTGGTCACGATCAGAAGAGTTAGCATAACGTTCCCCAGACAAATCACAAATCCCTTCAGATACAACTATCACACACCTTTTAAATTGTTTCACCTTGTCTTGTACCCTACCAACCAAATCGTCTAGTGAAACAGGTTGTTCTGGCACTAATACTATATGAGGAGCAGCATCTTCGGTATCTTTAGCTAAGCTACTAGCAGCTGCAATCCAACCGGTATGTCTTCCCATCACTTCTAAAATAAAAACTTTAGTACTAGAAGCTGACATAGAAACTAAATCTAAATCTATTTCCTTAGTGACATTAGCAACAAACTTAGCCGCAGACCCATAACCCGGACAAGTATCAGTGTAGAATAAATCATTATCTATGGTCTTCGGAATTCCAATACAAACTAGAGGATAATCCAAAAAATTGGCTGCTAACGATATTTTACATGCAACATCTTGCGAATCATTACCACCATTACAAAGAAAAATTCCAATGTCATGTTGTTTAAAATACTTTATAATTTTACGATAACACGTTAAATCTTCTTCCGGATTAGGTAGCTTACAACGACACGAACCAAACACCCCGCCAGGAGTAACCAACAACTTTTCTAGTTCTCCTTCTAGTTCAGCTTCAGTATCAAAAAACTCGTTATTTAATGCCCCTAATAAACCATTTTTACCCGCGTAAACCTGCAAACCAAATTCCCTAGCTTGCTTTATTACACCATAAGCAGTAGCATTAATTACCGACGTCATGCCACCAGATTGTGCATAAAAAACCCTTTTCTTTAACACTACCTAACCTATATACGAATAAAAAATTACTTAACTATCTAACAAAGCCTTAACTTTACGATTCAATTTGCTTTTATAACGAGCAACAGTGTTAATATGCAATAAATCTTTATTAACTGCTTTATCTAATGTCTTCACAGCAGCTGCCATCGCAATTTTACTGCCCTCCTTATCTTTACGAATTACGGCTGATAATACACGCTTAATCGCTGTACGATAATTTGACTTTAAACTATTATTATGTTTACGACGAACTTCACTTTGAATAGCTCGTTTTTTTGCTGATTTAATATTTGCCACTCTTACCTCACTTACTAATATTGCCCCAGTATGTTTAATTATTAACAATTTGTCAAGTATCGACTACCAACTACCAAAAGTTTTACTCCCAACATTCGAAACAGCAATACGTGAAGAACTACCTTCAGAAGAACTACCAATCACAGTTTTATGCTGCATCCTAGATTTAAACATCCCCTCACGAATTAACTCTTCCAAATTAATTACCCGGTCTGCTATCTTAACAGTTTCTTTACGATGTGCAATAATTACCCTAGTAATACCCAAATCCTTTATACGATAATTAATATAACTTTCATTAGTTGAATCTAAATGACTTGTAGCTTCGTCTAAAAATAAAATTTTAGGATTACTATATAATGCTCTTGCCAAAAATAAACGTTGCTTTTGGCCACCAGATAAAGCAGTACCCATATCACCAATTAAAGATTGATATCCCATAGGCATTTGAACAATATTATCATGAATAGCTGCTAATTTAGCACAATGATATACCCTATCCATATCCGGATTTGTTTCAAAAAAACAAATATTATCTGCTATGCTACCACTCATTAAAACATCGTCTTGCATTACAGCTGCTATCTGCTGACGATACTCTTTTAAACTTACTAAACTAAGATCTATACCATCTAAATAAATCTTTCCTTCCGTAGGAACAAATAAACGTACTAACAGCTTCAATAAAGTAGTTTTACCACACCCCGAAGCCCCAACAATAGCCACTGATTCACCAGCTTTAATTTGTAAATTAATATTCTGAAAAACAAAAGGATCCTGCTGCGAATAACGATAACCCAAATTCTCCACCTGTAAAGACCCAGAAACAGTCTGGTGAGTTAAAATACCTGGAGCACCGGTCTTTTCTGGTTCAGTTAACGCAATGTCAGCAACTCTCTCTAAATGGATAGATATCATCTTATATTCAATAAATTTACTAATTAAAGATTCAGCTTTACCAACAAATTGTCCTCTATACGAAAGGTAAGTCATCAACATACCGATAGAAAAACCTTTATTACCCATCACTAAAGAAGCTCCCAATACCAAAATTAAAATATTCTCTACCCCGAAAATTAAATGGTTAATCGCACGATAAACTAAACCTAATTTACTAACCTCAATTCCCATATTTAACTTATCTGTAAAACAATTCTGCCAAATACCTTCCCTCAAACTTTCTTTATTAAAAATCTTAATAGGCAGAATAGCTCGAATACTCTCCATAAAAATAGAATTTTCTTTGGCACTAATAACAATCATCTCTTGATTTTTTAATTTAAAAGTAGGGTAAAATAAAATCCTAACAACGATGTATATTAATAACGCTCCTATCACAATAGCACTTAGTTTAACACTATAAAGCAACATAAAACATAAAGTCACAAATACCATTATGCCATCCAAAATACCCTCGATAAAATCAGTACTAATTTTACGTTGAATTTCTGATACCGATCCGAACTTCGAAACAATATCACCCATATGGCGTTTCTCGAAAAAATCAATAGGTAACTTGAAAAGATGATGGAGCAAGTTAGCAGTTAATTGCACTCCCAAAGTATTACCTAAATACAAAATAATCCATGCTCGAACATACTCAGTAACAAACTGTATAAACATCAATAAAGAAAAACCAATCGCTAAAGTATAAAGCAAAGGATAATCGTTAGTAACCAAAATATGATCTGTAATCAACTGGGTAAATAACGGACTAATAATAGCAAAAATTTCTAAGGCTAATGAAAGCAAGACAATTTGCCCTAAAATCAATTTAATCCCGCGCACTGAACGCCACAAATCTCTTAAATAAAGTTTAGAACGATCCTTTTTCGCAGTAAAATCTACAGTAGGAGAAATCTCTAAAGCAACTCCTGTAAAATGCTTAGACACCTCCTCCATTGTATACTTAACTATTCCTACCGCTGGATCATGAATAATTACTTTATTCTTTTTTACCTGCTTTAATACTACAAAATGATCCATATCCCAATGAAGCATACAAGGTGTCTTCAGAAATTTGAGATCATCTAACTCCAACTTTAACGCGCGGTAAGTAAAATTCAACTCTTCACATATCTTAACTAAATCAGTCAAGCGACTACCTTTCAAAGATACTGGAAATTTACGTCTCAAACTTAAAAGATCAGTCTGATAACCATAATAACTTACCATCATCGCAATACACGCCAATCCGCACTCTGCAACTTCTGTTTGCAAAATAACTGGCAAACGACTACCAAAATGGAATTTTAATTTAGATAAAACTTTATTCATGAGAAATCAAACTACCCCTTAATGTATAAATTGGTTCCAAAATCCACTGCCAAATTTTACGTTTTTCCCCTATTATCTCTCCAATAAAAGTCATACCTGCATTTAAATTGCTCAATTTACCGTAAGCTTTAACTGTCTGCTTATCTAATTTTACAATAACTCGATAGTATGAATCCATTATATAAGGATTATCCGCATTGGGAAGCACAGGAAAATCATACTCCTTTTGAGATAAGGAACTCTCAGCAATATTAACTATTGTACCTTTATAAAGACCAAAATTCTGATAAGGATATGCATCATACTTTAGTAGTATAGTCTGTCCAACACGAACAAAACCTATATCACGAGAATGAACAAACATGTTACCCTCTAACACAGCTCCTTCTGGAATTATGGTGCATAAGGCTTTATCCATCGTTACTCGATCACCAGGCACAGCAATCACATTAGAAACTAAACCATCTTCAGCAGCAATAACCGTATGTTCTAAAGAAGACTTAGCATGAATCAACTGCTGCTCGATACTCTTTTGTTCGATTTCCCTCTCCATATAAAAATCATAAGCACCTTGATATTCTCCTTGAGAAACATACTTTTCTTCGTACAACTGCTGATACTTATTTAAATGATCTCTAGCAGAACCAGCACGATTTTTAGCTAAAACTAATTGCTGTTCTAACGTAGCAATCTGCTGACGCGCTAAACTTAACTGTCCACTATCATGAACCTCAGTAGATATACGATACAGAGGTTGATTTTTTTTCACTTTGTCACCCTGCTTAACAAAACGCTCTATTACCACTCCAGCACTATTAGGATAAACTAGTATCAATCCTTTATTAGGCAGTAAGACCCCTCTAGCTTGATGATGCTTAGAATACCCACCAAATATAAAAAAAATTAACAATAAAACCGCAATTAAAGCAATGCCTCCAACCCAATAACGATACGCAATAGGACAAATAACAGAAACATTTCCCAAAAAACTCCCTTTTTTGTGCTCGATAACTTCCTGTCTAAAAAGAGATTCTCTTCCCTTTTTTTCTGAAGAATTACTTCGCTCTTCTCTCTTCACTATTAACACTCATTCATTTAAATTATCAAGTCCAGGGTGCCGTTATAAACTAAATTTTGAACCCTAGTTATAAACATTAGCCTACGTCAAAATTTTTAGCTTCTCCTCTAGGAGCCTGCACCAATCTTAACCTTCGTGCCTTCATACTAAAGTTATCGATCCAAAAATAATTAGCTTACTGCCAAACACCCCAGAACAAGCCATTTATAACATATTCCACTCAAACATTCAATAGCCAACCAATAATTAATTTACAGAACAATTACCCAACTAATTTTATTTATAATTAATTCACTGTTTTTTAGCTATTTATTATAACGGCTTGTTCTTGAATAATCTCATTATCAAATTAACTATTCCCTTTTAATATATTATTCACTACTCATACTTACAACAAGACCATAAAAACTATAATTATACATTATAAAATAACACATCGCATTTTTGTTAATTCATTTTTGGTAACAAATCCATAACATACAGCATCCCTAAAGCAGCTAAAAATATTCCAATACACAATACAAATACAATCACTGGCTTACCAACTCTCACACGATAAGGAGTCTTAAAATCAGCCATGTTCCTAGAACGCAACACCATCAAAGCAGGAATAATAATAATCAACACTGCAACACAAATTGCAGAATAGTTCAGCGCCATTACAAATGCGTTCGGATATACCAAAGCTACTACCAATGGCGGAACAAATGTTAAAAAAGCCGTTTTTAACCGTCCATTAACTGTATTTGGTATTTTTAAACCATCAGCTAAAAAGTCGAATAAACCTAAAGCAGTCCCTAGAAAAGCAGTTACTAGAGTAATATTAGCAAAACCATTTACTAGCATTTTAAAACCGCTACTTTTAGAAACACCAACTAAAATTTGCATCAACACACCAACAGCTCCTTCAGGAATAGCGGCAAAACTATTATCCCCATGCAAAGGTACTACTCCCAAAACTGCAGCAGACCACCATGCATACAACCCAAATACAATCAACAAACCGATCACAAAAATCTTCTTTAAATCTTTAACATTACTTCCGTAATAAGAACGCAAAGAAGGAATAATCATATGGAAATTAAAAGCACAAACAAAAACAGGTACCACTAACCACAGATACTTAAAATGAGTAATATTATTCAAGGGAACAGCAAATAAATTAGCAGAATCCATATGCCCAGAAACCAAAAATAAAGCCCCAATTAATAAGCCTCCTTTCAATAACACCAAAACACGATTTAAATAATCAACGACCCTCACGCTACAATCTACAATAATACCGATCAATGAAGTAAACAAAATAGCACTTTGCCAATAAGAAACTTTAAAATTAAAACTATTCTTGACATAATTAACTATAATATCCGATTCACCAACAATATACGCTGTAATACAAGCATACATCAAAAACAGACTAACAAACCAAACTACCGACTGCCCAGTTTTTCCTAATGTCTTCTTAGCCATAGTAGCAAACGAATTACTATTATCCGGAAAACCTAAATTAATTTCCAATACCATAAAACTACAGAAAACACTCAAACAATAAATCAATCCCATTAAAATGGTACTCCACGTAAAACCAGAAGCATAGCTAACTAAGGGTAACGCTAACATTCCACCGCCTACAGTAGTACCCACTACCATCATTATCGTACCAAAAAATTTACTAAAGTTCCTCTTCATATCACACCCTATACTATACTCTTTAACTGCTGCAATACTTTATTTATTAGACAATTACAAACATTTAAACGCTCTCGATCCCGACTCACCACCTCAATAGGAGCCTTATTAACATACGTAACATTTTCCAATTTTTCTGTCAAATTCACCTTTTCTTTATTAAGACGAAATAAATCATTTTCTAAACGCTTTTTTTCTGATAAAACGCGCTCTTTAGGAATTTCAATTGCTAACTCGATACCTTCATCAACAACCAAAGCGTAACCAGAAGTCAAGTTGCTATCACGATTAAAACTTTTCATCCCTGTCAAAGCAAAGTAATTATCTAAAAGTAATAAATTTTTACTGTACTGATGTTCACATGATTTCAAGTAAACAGCAGTCGTTTTTGGCAATACAAACTCGCTTTTAACATTGCGAATATTTATGATAACTTTTTTTATCCATTCTATGGTTAGATAATTTTCAGCATTTTCTTTTAAAATATTTCTAGGATATGCTGATAACAAAATACTTTCCTCATCAAAATTATTGATGTATTTTTTAAATTTTTGCCACAATTCTTCAGATATAAAAGGCAAAATCGGATGAATTAAACGTAAAAATTTTTCCATAATTCTTACTAATGTTGCTAAAGTAGCATATTTATATTCCTCCAATATTTCACTACTCAGTAATACTTTACAAAACTCTAAATACCAATCGCAAAACTGTTCCCAAAAAAACTCGTAAATCCCTCGACAAACTAAATCAAAACGATACTGCTCCATCCAATTTTTTACTTGACTAACTAAAGTATTAAATTTCTGATTAATCCAAAAATCAATAGGATTTAAAGTAATTACTTCTTTCAATGTAAAATCTTGCGGCAACTGCTTCAAAATATAACGAGCGGCATTCCAAATTTTAGTCACTAAATGTTTACTGTTCAACAATCGATCCATCTGAAAATTAATATTCATATTCATTGTTGCTAAAGAACATAACGCAAAACGTAATGCATCTGTTCCACTACTTTCAATACCATTTGGAAAATCCTTTTTAGTATCTTTTTCAATTTTACCTATCAAATGTTTCTGCATCAAAAAAGAAGTACGTTTTTTTAATAATTCGTCCAAAGAAATACCGTTAATTAAATCAATAGGATCAATAATATTACCTTTAGATTTAGACATTTTTTGTCCACGAGCATCTCTAATTAAACCAGTAATATAAACTGTTTTAAAAGGCACTTCTCCAGTAAATTTTAACCCAAACATTACCATTCTAGATACCCAGAAAAAAATAATATCAAATCCAGTTACTAATACTGAAGTTGGATAAAAATTACGATACCGAAAATTATTTTCTTCTGGCCAACCTAGAGTCACAAAAGGCCACAAAGCAGCAGAAAACCACGTATCTAGTACATCTTCATCTTGAATTAAATTACCTACTACAGAATATTTTTTCCTAATTTGGTCTTCATTCTCTCCAACAAATATTTCTCCGGCTTCATTATACCACGCTGGAATACGATGTCCCCACCATAATTGACGACTAATACACCAATCTTCAATATTTTCCAACCATTGCAAATAAACTTTACCCCAATTTTCAGGCATAAAAACCAACTTACCACTTTTTAAAGCTTCGATTGCAGGCAACGCTAATGGCTTCATTCTTATAAACCACTGATCCGTTAAATACGGTTCAATCACCGCACCACTACGATCACCACGTGGAACCTTATGACGATAATTTTCAGTTTTAACTAATAAATTATTAAGCTCTAATAATTCTGTAACCTTACTTCTGGCCTCTAAAACAGTTAACCCACGAAATTCACTAGGTACTTGATCATTTAACCTAGCATCTTGAGTTAAAATATTTATAAATGGTAAATTATGTTTCAATCCAATACTATAATCATTAAAATCATGGGCAGGAGTAATCTTAACACAACCAGAACCAAACCCCATCTCTACATATTCATCCGCTATAATTGGAATTTCTCTACCACATAAAGGCACAACGACCATCTTTCCAATTAAATGACTAAATCGTTCGTCTCCAGGATTAACAGCAATAGCAACATCTCCAAATAATGTCTCCGGACGAGTAGTCGCAATAATCAAATCCTGATCATCAACAACATATTTAATATACCACAAACTACCATCTTCTTCTTGACTTAAAACTTCTAAATCAGAAATAGCTGTTTTTAATACCGGATCCCAATTAACTAAACGTTTCCCTCTATAAATTAAACCCTGTTCATACAATTGAATAAAAACTTTAGATACTACTTGACTAAAATCAGGATCTAAAGTAAATCGCAAATTATCCCAATCTCCGGCAATACCTAGGCATTTCTGTTGATTAATAATTGTATCTCCAGAATATTGCTTCCACTTCCAAATTTCTTTGACAAACTCATCCCGACCTAAAGTTATACGGTCCTTACCTTTTTGCTTTAATATGTTATCCACCACTAATTGAGTAGCTATCCCAGCATGATCCATACCTAACTGCCACAATGATTGCCTACCATTCATTCTATGATAACGCCACAAAGCATCCATGATACTTAACTGAAACGCATGCCCCATATGCAAAGTACCAGTAACATTTGGCGGAGGTATTACCATACTAAAATTATCCACACTATCTAATTTTTTAGGAACAAAATAATCATTATTCACCCAAAAATCATACCATTTTTTCTCTACAGCTACTGCATCAAAATATTGTTTCATGAAATAAATTGTCTTAGTTGTTTAAAAATTAATAAAGCTTGATCAGATTTACCCTCTGCAATTAATGCCTCACCCAATAAAATATACCCATCGATCGTTGGATAGATCGATACTGCTTCAGTAAAATAATAATTTGCTTTCGCATAAAATTGACAATGCAAACACATTTTACCCAAAGCTATCAATAAATCTAAATTTTTAGGATCGCGTTTTAACCATCTTTCTGCACGTTCCAACCATTTGATTAAATCGTTACTTTGAAGATTAACATATAGATTTAACAACTGTTTATCCACATAACAGTCCAACATCTTGGCCAACAAATCTTCACTTTCTAAATAATCATTATCCTTAAATAAAAGATCAATATAACAACACACTAAAGAAGACTTTCTCCGTAAATAACGAGGTATTTTCCTCCAAAATTTTCTATAAATACTTACGTTTTTTAACAATAAATTACGATAAATATTATCTTCTAATTCGTTTAAATAACGGCAATCAAATATTTTTTTTCTATATAAAACCGGTAAAAATTTTGATAATTCCTCCCAGTTCTCTCTTTTTATCCAAACATCTGTCAAAAATTTAATAACTTCTGAATTATGAGGATATCTATCATATAAATTTAAAATTAATTGTTCTGCTTTTAAAACCTCCCCGTTGTCCAACCATAAATTAATTTTTTCTAACCTACTATCTAAACCTTCTACCCTATTTAAAGCCACTAAACTTTCTTGATATTTACCCTCTTTACGGTAAATTATCCCTAATAATAAAAACTTAAAATCATTTCCAGTTTTACTATTAAATTTTAATCTTTTTAGATACTTCTCTGCTATTATAAAATTACCTTTTAAAGAATTCAAAACTCCCTTCAACAGATTCGCATTATGTTTATGCGCAACAACCTTTCCCCACCAATGTTTAATCCCTATAAATAATTTTACAATAATTCCTAAAAAGCTTCTAAACAATCGTCCAAACCACAGTAATATAAAAATCGTTCCTAATAACAACCAAAAGGAACACTTCCAAACATTATCTTCTATAACTAACAACAGCGACATTGGATAACTGCGCATTAATAAACCAGCCGCCACCGAAGCAATTAAAACACAAATTCCAAAAACTGTACGCTTCATTTGCTAAACCTCTTCATGCATCAAGATTTGCTTAATCTTTAACCTAGGAATTTCAGGAACATCAATTTTCATTAACTCATTTATTTCTCTAAAAATTTTTTGTCCCCAAGAGATTTCTTCTACATCGCAAACTTTTAACAAACAAGCTCTAAAATTACTTAAACCAATTCGATACTTGCCCACATCGTCCGCTAACCATGCCATTCTGGCATCGTTAATTAATAACCTCATTTCGAGAATTAAAATCTTACGTTCAGAAGGCATTATCGACGTTGTTTTCATTCTTTCAACTACAATTAAATTCTTCAATGCTGTTAATATTTTTTTCCAAATACTAACGTTTACCACTTCCTTCATAGATTCTGAGTTCTTTTCGGATTTAAAATTAGCCTCCAGTATATCTGGAACATTATTCAATTCTTTTGCTAAATTATTAAGACGCTCTCCTATTTTAAAGTAAGGATTAGCCTGAAAAGTCATAATTTGCTCAATATCTTGATTTAAAGCATCTCTTGCTATAATAAATGTTCCTTTTTCAAGATCTTCCTTAATTAAATTTAAAATAAAAAAACAAGAATTAAAATTGCGAACCAATAGACTAGATTCAACCAATTTAACTAAATTCAAGAAATTAGTACTATCTCCTTTTTCTACTTGTCTTTTACTTAAAATTTCATAATTAAAAAACAAATCTTTAATTTTATCCTTATTCTCTTTCAAATCTATTTCAACTAGAGACAAACTTTGTTTAAGGTTTTGATAGTCAAAATCAATTTTTTTAAGATATAATGCGAAAAAATAGTACCCGGAAACTAAGCCAATAATGATTACACTAAAAAACAGCACTAAACCAAACTTACTTCTCTTTCCAGATAAATCCTGTACATTTATTTCTTTATCTATTTTCATACATTTATATTATTTAATTACTACTATATTATTTAATTACTACGTTTATATTTAATTTCAGAATAAATATTATCTACCTTTCTGGGTTGTTCAATAAAAAATAAACAATCCGCAGCACTAGAAGATTTACACATACGATAACGATTATCTACCAATGAACTCCATCCGCCTTCGTTATCGTTGGGTTCAATAATCAATTGCTCATATTTTTGTTCAACTGCCAAGGGAAAAGAAACTTCTTCATTTGTTAAATATAAACAAATAATTTTTCCTACCCCTACACCTACCCATTGTGCACCACTAAATCTACTAATTTTACTAGCTGAAGAAGGAGTATAACTAACCCACCTTCCATCTTCACTTTTCCAATATTCTCCAACTTTCTTTAAATTGTCCGGCATTGGACAATAATTAGGATTAGTGCGATCTACCGTTCCCCTTTCAACTTTAACAACCAAGTCATTAGGCTTAATCCTAGAAAATTTATCCATTTCGGAAGGCTTTAAATAATAAAAAACTATTAGCGCAATAAACAACAAAACTACAGTCAATACTATTTTCTTATTCATAAAATCCTTCTTTAATATCCACCCCTACCGATAATTTATAACCTAATTCTCCTTTTAAATCAATTTATACAAAAGGGTCTTTCAAAACTAGAATAACAATTGATAATCCAATAATAATTTACTAAAAATAGTATCCTGCAAATTTAAGTTTATTAATTTACAATGCATAGTTTGCTGTAATTCTTGCATTCTACGTTTAGCTATCTCTACCGAACTCAAACCTACATAAGTATTGCGGCAATTACGCATATCCGACGAACTTTTAACACCAATTTCCGATAAATCATCATGTATTTGGAATAATAACCCAAAAATTTTACCCAACTCCATTAACTCTAACAAATCATCAGAAGTCTGATTTGCAATTATTCCTGCTATTTTGAAAGTAGCACCGAACAAAAGTCCAGTTTTAAAAATATATAAATCCTCCAATTGTTCAATCGATAGATTAAGATTAGCAATATCTAAAGATTGTCCATAAACTATCCCTTTAGGCCCTAACACATCAGTCAATACGTCCAAAATCGCTATCTTTTTTTCTGTACTCCAATCACTACTTTCAATAACTTGTTGTAAAGCTAAAGGTAACAAAGCATCTCCTACTAAAACTCCTAATGCCTCACCAAAAATCACATGTACACAAGGTTGACCTCGTCTAAAAATATCATTATCCATCATCGGCAAATCATCATGGACTAAAGAATATAAATGAAGCAACTCGATAGCTATTGCTGCCTTATCTCCCAACACAAAATCAAAACCCTTATCTTTTAACAAAGTATATAACAATAATGCCCGTACTTGTTTTCCCGGTTTTTGACAAACATACAACAAAGCTTCTTTCAAGCTGCCATCGTTTAGAGTCAAACACAAAATCGTAATTAATTTATTTAGACGCCCACGACAAACATTAAAAAAATCAATCACACTTACCTTCTATTACTGGATCAAATTCTCTCAATAATCCATTCTCTAAAATTTGTACTTCTCGCTTTTCTCTCAACATGATTTCTTGGCATTGTTTTACCAATAAAATCCCTTCTCGGTACAAAGCTAAAGCCTTGGATAACGGCAACTCTCCTTCAAGCTTATCAACAATTGCTTCCAACTTTTGAAGATCTTTTTCGAAATTACTTTTTACCATGTAGGTTATTTTAACTAATATTTTCAGTAAATTCAATTAATCAATAAAACTATAAAAAATATTTTATAGAATAAAAAAGGGCGTTACTGCCCTTTTTTATAAAAATGAACAAATTACAGTTCAAACTTATAACGTACACCCAACATAAAAGCATCAGCATTTGGTTGATGATGTTCATGACGAGCATCGCCATCATATCTTAACCATTCAGCATTAACAATGATGTTTGGAGTAACTGCATAATCAATACCTGCTCCAAAAGCTAAATTGAAGTTTTCATCCTTGTAAGTACTATTATTTGATCTTTTTTCATTACCTAACGAAAAGTTAACCCCTAACTTTCCATAGACATCTAAGTTCTCCAAAACTGGAGCCTTAATTTTACCAAACAAGTCAAAAACTTGCATCATACGTAATTTCGCCGAATCAAATTTTGCTTTCCCCCAGAAAGTAGTATACCCAAACTCGGTAGCAAAATAACGATTAAGGTCAACACCTATAAACAAACGGTTAACAAAATGGCTGTCACTATGGGCACCTTTACCACTATTATCCCATTGCTTGTAATTAGTAAAACCCAAACCACCACTTAAACCAACATAAACTCCCATATCAGAAGCAGCACAAGGAGAAACTGGCATTTCTTCCGGTAAACCACCAGCCAAAACATTTGCACTCAACCCTAAAACAGTCAATGCACTAATCGCTAATTTTTTCATAATTTTCCCTCGTATAAAAACTTTTACTCTGTTAGTTCACCACAACTCAATTTAGTAGTCAACAAAAAAATTAAGAAACTTGTAAATACCGTATCTCAACAAGCAACTTTTCTCAACCAGCGCTGCAATAATAAATCATTATTCTTATCAAAAATTGTTATAATCTTTGCTTGATCTGCTATTAATTTATCGCAAATCTCCCAATCTAAGTAAGGATCAAAAAATTTAAAATTACCCACTCCACTTTGACGATACCCAAATATATCACCCGATCCTCTCCATGCTAAATCTTTTTTAGCTAATTGCCAACCATCGTGCTCATTACGCAATAAATCCAATCTTTTTTGGGCGCCTAAATTTAAATATCCACCGTACAATAAAACACAGTAGCCCAAATCCGTTCCTCTTCCCACTCTGCCACGCAACTGATGCAACTGAACTAAACCTAATACTTCTGGATTTTCAATAATAATCAAATTGGCTTTCTTAACATCAATACCTACTTCAATTACCGTAGTAGCAACTAAAACATCTATCCGATGCTCTAAAAATGATTGCATAATTTCCTCTTTTTGCTGATCTTTCATTTCTCCATGTAAAACCGCAACATTTAACTTCGTATTTTTTGATAATATTTTAAATCTTTCTTCTACACTGATGAAGCTATTATTTTGTTCTTTAATTAAAGGACAAACCCAGTAAACTTGGCCATTATTTTCACAATAAGATACTATTTTCGATATTAACTCATCCACTCGGTTTTGATTAATTAAAACCGTTTTTGTTAATTTGTGACCAACTGGTTTTTCTCTTATTCTAGAAAAAGCTAACTTACCCCACAAAATCATTGCCAAACTACGAGGAATAGGTGTAGCACTCATCATTAAACAATAAACCCCCTCATTCCTCCGAAGTATTTTTAAACGCTGCTTAACCCCAAAACGATGCTGCTCATCAATAACAACTAATCCTAAAGCACAAAAAACCACATTTTCCTCTAAAACAGCATGAGTGCCCACTATGATATTAATCTTACCTTCACTAATTTCTTGATAAATTTCTTGCTTCTTCCTTAAAGTTAACTCGCCACCCAAAAAAACAATCTTTAACTCAGGAAACCATTGTTTTAAATTATTGAGGTGCTGTTTAGCTAATAGAACTGTAGGGGCAATTAAAACCCCTTGCTTTTTATTAGCAACTACCATCCGTAAACTAATCGCAGCTACTACCGTTTTACCACAACCAACATCACCTTGTAAAAGACGCTTTCTACTCCTAAAACTAATAAAATCTTGCCTTATATCCTTAATTGCTCTTTTCTGTTCACTAGTTAAATTAAAAGGTAATCGAAAAATAAATTCTTTCTCTAATTTATCATCCCACAATAATGGATATTTAATATCAGAATCGTTTAATTTAAAATCTTTATTCAACAATATTTCTACTAATAATTCTTCACAAACTAAACGACGATATTCCGCAGTAAATCTTATATCATAATTTGATAAAACCTTAGGAAAATGCAAATTCCATAAAGTTGTTTTTATATCAGGTAAAGAAAATTTATCTAAAAAAAATTTAGGTAAATGATCTACTACCTCAAACTGTTCTAACCAATTTAGAGCACCTTTTATTACTTTACGTAAAAAATTTTGATTTACTCCATGAACTAATGGGTAAATTGGGAAAAAACCTAGATCTTCTTCCTCATTAAAACTATGCCACTGCAATTCTGGATGAACAAACACTATTTCACTATTCCAAAGCCGAGGCATTCCATATCCAACTACTTCTTTACCTAAAATACTATCTTTAAAACAGTTATGAAAAAAAATCATGCTACTTGTTCCAGAATAATCTTCAATATAAATTTTAACATAGCGAGAATAACGTTTTATTTTTTGGATACTCCCAGAAAACACCGTTGGCTTGTTAACAGACAACTTTCTTAACGAAACTAAGCAACTATGATCATCATAACGTGTAGGCAAGTAATACAATAAGTCAAATAATGTCTCAATTCCCAATTTTAACAATTTTTTACTGGACTGCTTGCCTACAAAAGGTAATTCAATACATCTTTTAATAAAAAAATCATCCATAATAATGATTTTTCCTAATTACTTCTTCTACGGTAGGAATTTGTTCCAATTTCATAATTATTTTTTCCAAATGCGCAACATTTTTAACCAATATTCCCAAAGTAACCAATATATATCCCTCTAAATATTCTTTACTATAAAAAATTTTTTTTATTTCTCCTTGTTGTTCCTGCACGATTTTACTAACTAATTTCAAATACCCGTCTTGATTTAAAATTTCAAAACTAACAATTGCATGAAATTCTCCATCTATACGCTCAGATTCCCAATTTACATTCAAAACCAACTGAGGATTATTATGCCATAATCTTTTAAAAACAGGGCAATAATATGAATGCACATCTATACCAAAATTAGAAGTAAAATACCCTCCAATTTTATCCCCTGGAATAGGATGACAACATCTTGAAAATTTTAAAGGAATATTACTAATATTAGACAATACCTTTTTTTCAGAAACACAACCTTTTGATAAATTTATTAATTGATAACCTACTACCATTGGAAATAAATTACCTTTTCCTATGTTGCGAAAAACACTCTTAATAGAAATTCCAATTTTATCATAAAATTCTTTAGAAAAATCGTTCAATGAATAACCAAATTTTTCTAAAATTTCCGATAACAATTTTTTCCCTAATTCTATCAAACTACCATCAGTCAACTTGCTTAAAAATAACTTAATTTTATGACGAGCTAAATTTGTTCTTACCAAACTTAGCCATCTAGGATCAGGAGTTACATGACTATTCGTTATAATCTTAACTACCATTCCATTCTCCAGAACAGTAAATATATCCACTAATCGATGATTAACTTCAGCAGCCACACATGTATTACCAATATCTCTGCGTAAAGCATACGCAAAATCTAACACGATCGAACCACGAGCCAAAACCACAATTTTGCCTTTAGGAGTAAAAACATAAATTTTATCCGAATATAAATTTTCCCTTACGTTATCGAAGAATTCTTTAGAATTCCCATTATAATTTTGGAACTTTAATAAATTAATAATCCAATCTTTAGCTGCACTATATACCGCACAATGAAAATCATCTTTTTTATTGAACATCCAACAAGAAGCAATACCATATAATGCAATTTTCTCCATCGTTTTGTTACAAATCATTAAATTAATAATTGTACCATCTTCACCAAGAACTGAAGTATGTAAAGCACGGTAACCATTAACTTTTGGAATAGCAATATAATCTTTAAATTTACCAGGAATAGGCTTGAAAGCATTATGTATTCTACCTAAAATACGGTAACAATCCTCTTTATCATTTAAAACAATGCGGAAGTTGGCTAAATTTAAATTCTCTTCTAAAAAATTATGATTATGAGTCATTCTAATATGAATTTCGTATATAGAACGAATCTCCTGCTGTACACTAAAATCATTTAATACACAATTTTTAGATAGTATATCACTTAATTGTTTTTCAATGCGTATTTTTGTTGACAAAAAACCTGTTATTAACTTGTTACTTTCTTTCTCTAAAGTTTTACACTTTAATGGGAATAAGACTACAAAAGCCAAAAATTCTAATTCCCTTCTTATTTTGTATAATCCTAAATGACCCGCAATAGGAGCATAAATATCTAATGTCTCTTTTGCAATACGTTTACGCTTCTTCAAATTTAAACCACCTAACGTACGCATATTGTGCAAACGATCAGCTAACTTAACAATAATTATTCTAATATCTTGAGAAATTGCTAAGAATGTTTTACTAAAATTTTTAGCCTGTTTTTCTTTTTGAGAAAGAAATTTAAACTTACTAAGTTTAGTTAATCCGTCAACTAAATTAGCAATTTCTTCACCAAAATTATAAACCAATTCTTGATAATCAGTATCTGTATCTTCCAAAACATCATGCAATAAAGCAACAACAATTGTGGCACTATCACAAAACATATCAGCAACAATCAACGCAACTTGTAATGGATGAACGATATAATCCTCACCACTAGCACGTAACTGACCATCATGCTGCGCTGAAGCAAAACAATACGCTCTCTCTACTAAAGAACGTTGATCATTATTTAAATAGGAAAGTTTTGCATCTAATTGTCCAAAATTAGATGTATCGTCCAAATTAATCCTCCACTGAGCAACTACTCTTATTCCTTGAACTATCTACTTCAAAACAATTCAACTCCTCCTGAATTTCCTCTTCAGTAATTTTCATCCCCTCTTCTTGAATATTATTTTCTCTAGGTAACGAAAAAGGCTTAGACAAACCTAAATTATCAATATTTTCCTTAGTTACTAAACCTGCTGCAATTTCTCTTAAAGCCATAACCGCAAACTTATTGTTGCCATCAACTAAAGCTTCACTACCCGAAGATAATTGTTTCGCTCTTTTACTAGCCAACAAAACTAATTCAAACCTATTCTGCTCTTTTTCTAAACAATCTTCAACCGTTATTCTAGCCATATTCTTCTCTTAAATAATTAATTTTCCAAGATTAAATCATTAATCAATTTTTTGCAACGTTCTTTCTGAGTTTTTAACGTTAGACGATTAGCTAACACAATACTCTGTAACTCTTTTAAAGCCACATCAAAACTTTGATTAACTACTACATAATCGAATTCCATATAATGCTTAATTTCTGAAATTGCCTTCTCCATTCTTGCTTCTAATATTACTCCAGTTTCACGTTTACGATTTTCCAAACGATTACGTAACTCCCCCAATGAAGGAGGTAATAAAAAAATAGAATGACATAACATTTGATCTCTAATTAACCTTGCTCCCTGCCAATCAATATCTAAAATTACATCCTTGCCAGAATCCAAAGCACTTTCCACCATTTTTTTAGTAGTACCATAATAATGATCATAAACCTTCGCGTATTCTAAAAAAGCTCCTTGTTCGATCAAAGAAGTAAATTCTTCATTTGAAATAAAATAATAACTTTGATTTTGCACTTCTCCAGAACGCGGCATCCTGGTAGTATGTGACACTGAAATAACCATATCAGGCAACGAATTAGCCAAAGCTAACGCTAAACTAGTTTTTCCCGTTCCCGATGCCGCCGCTAAAATAAAAAGTGAACCTCGAACCATAAAATACCTAAACCCACCCAGCTATAATTTCTAAATTTTCTAAACTACCAATAAAAGCACTTAAAATACCTGGATCAAACTTCGTCCCCGATAACTTCATTATCTGTTTTATCACTTCGTCTTTTTCGGCTTGTTTATCTAAAACCTGCTCTTTCCCATCTTTATCCAAAAAATGCATCAAATAATCATAATAATGTGCAACTGCAACAATCCTACTGCCTAATGGAATCTCCCGTTCACGTTTACCAAAAGCACCTCCAGATTCTTTTCGATAACCGACCGACGGCTGACCAGTCACATAATCAATATGACCAGGCATACCAGAACCATTCCACATTTCACGATAATTTAAAACTAGATTTTTTAAGTCTTCCACAAAAACATTATTATGTCTAGATAAAAAATTATTAGTATTTATTAAACTCGAAAATAAAGCATCATAACTACCCGTATTTTCACCCATCAGTAAATTAAAATCGTGCAAAAAAGCCAACATCATAATTTTATCCCGTTTTTGAAATACCAAAGAACGAGATAGTCCTTGTTTATACGCCCAATTTTTATATATTTCTGCAGAAATAGTAGCTACTCGATAAGCATGATTAAACGTCTCTCTAGGATTTTTACAATGAATCAATTCACAAATAATAGCAACAAAATTCCTAATCATTTGAGTATAATATATAGGAGAAACCAAATTATGCACAAACAACTCAGCAATCTCCTCATCTTCCTGATTAAAATAACGATATCTCCCTTCTCCTCTCATCAAAGGATTAATCAACTGAACAACTCCAACAACTTCTCTAGCATGACTATAAACAGGAATACTTAACATTGAACGAGTACGATAACCCGTCATTTCATCAAAATTTTTATTAACCGTATAAGGTTGGTTACTATCTAAATTATAAACATCCTTAATATTTAATAAAATTCCACTGGTAGCAACATAACCTGCAACCGAACTGTTATCCAAAGCTATCACTTCTTTATGCACAGAATACCGTTTACCAAAAGGTAATTTTTTTTGTAAAGAAATATTTTTAGAAATTTCAAAAACTAACTGCTTATTTTTTACCAAATAAACCGATCCAGCATCTACGTTTAACAACACCATCAATTCTTTTAGCGCTCTATCAAAAAGCAAATCTTGATTTAAAACACGCGATAAATTTTGAACTACTTCAAAAACTCTACTCGATATCCTTGGATCAACCATACTATTTCACCAAAATTTCATTGCGTCGCCTAATTAACCCTAAAGTAGAACTATCCAAACATTCTTCACCAAAATCACCCTGAATAATAGGCAAAATAGACTTCGTTAATTTTTTGCCTAACTCAACTCCCCATTGATCAAAAGAATTAATATCCCAAAGCACTCCTTGTACCAAAATCTTATGTTCATACAAAGCAATTAAAGCTCCCAAAGTTTTCGGCGTTAACCCTTCCATTAAAATCAAATTACTAGCCACATTACCTTTAATCAACTTATGCGGCAATACCTCTTTTAACCTATTACTATCATCTAGTCCTGCTAAAATTTCTGATTGACAGCGCCCTACCATTAATGCTCTACTCTGCGCTAAACAATTAGCAAATAAAAGACGTTGGCTTTCATTATCTTCAAGTACTGGAAAAATAAAGTCGACCGTCAACTGGTTATTGCCTTGCATCAATGCCTGATGAAATGAGTGTTGACTATCTGTACCTACTCCACCCCATATAACTGGACTAGTTCTATAATTAAATAATCTTCCTTCTCGATTAACGCTTTTACCATTACTTTCCATATCCACTTGCTGTAAAAAACTAACTAATTTACGCAAGTGGTAACTATAAGGAATTACTGCTAAAGAAGATTTATCCAAAAAGTTTATATTCCAAAATCCTACTAAACCCAAAATTACAGGTAAATTGCTCTTTAGAGGAGCACCTAAAAAATGTTCATCCATTAATCGAGCCCCTTCCAATAATTCAGCAAATTTATCGTTACCGATCATAAGATTAATTACTAACCCTACCGATGACCATAACGAAAACCTACCTCCGACCCATTCTTCAAATGGAAATACATTTTCTGGTAAAATACCAAAATTTACAGCTAAATCTTTAGCAGCACTTAATGCCACAAAATGACGCTGAATCGCTAACTTTTTGTCTTTAACACGCCCTAACAACCACTCTTTTGCTTTATTGGCATTAAAAAGAGTCTCCTGGGTAGTAAACGTCTTAGAAGCAATTAAAAATAAAGTCTGTTCTCCTTCAACCTCTTGTAATACTGTTTGTAAATTTTTTTCATCCACATTAGAAACAAAAAATGCTTTTAAATCTTTACGAGCATAATCATGTAATGCAGTAACTACCATTTCAGGACCTAAGTGAGACCCACCTATCCCAATATGCACTACATATCTAATCGGTTTACCGGTACATCCAATCCATGTCCCAGAACGAATTTTATCTGCAAAATCGTTTATCCGCTGTAAACCCGCCAAAACTTCATTTTTAAAAAGTCTACTTCCACCTCGAAGAGCCATATGCAAAACTGCTCTATTTTCCGTAAAATTAACTTTTTCTCCATCAAAAACTTGCCTAATAAATTCTGGTAGCTTAATTTCTTGAGCCAAATTAAACAATCCTGTCATTACTGAATCATCAAGCAAATTTTTGGAATAATCCAATGTTAACCCTTCAATACTTAACGAAAATTTTCTAAAACGATCACCATCAACTTTGAACAATTCGTCAATTCTAGTACATTTATAATGTTTGGCCAAAGAATTTAAATACTCACAAGTTTTATAATTCATCATCACAAACCTCAAATTCACTAATATTAGCTGTCACCATAATATACTAAATCCTTGAAAATACAAATAATTTATTAACTATTAATTATTTTTTGTTTTTAAACGTATCAACTTTTCTTCCTTAAAAGCTACAACACCCAAAATAAAAATACCAATAATTGCAGCGTAATAAAAAATAGTAAAAGTATCATTCCATCCATGAAAATTTTTACCCAAAAAAGTTAATCCGTTAGTAGTTGGATCTGCAATTGCAGCCAAACCAACCTTCGCCATAGAATCACCAAATAAGTACCCAAAAGTACCCGTCATGCCATTTGTAGTCGCTGCTACTTTTTTAGGTACTAATGAAACTACTGCAACCCCAATTAATAACTGAGGTCCAAAAATCAACAAACCCAAAACAAACAAAAAAATATTAATCATTATCGGAGAACTACTACAACGGTATCCTAAAATAGCAAAAATTATTAATACAAAACAAAATACCCCCACCAAAGAATACCTACCTCTACATAAATCAGCTAAATATCCCAAAAATAAAGAAGCACCTAAAGCTCCCATTTCAAAATAAAATAAAGTATTAACTTGCATAGACACCGAAAAATTACAAACTTCCTTAGTATACAAAGGTGCCCAATTATCAATTCCAATTCTAATAATATAAACAGCGATATTAGCTAAACATAATAACCATACCCAAGGATTAGTAAGAACATATTTAAAAAAAATTTCTTTTTTACCCATCTGATCAGTATCAGTTTCCATTTGGTTAACCGATTCATTAAATAAAACTTCGGCCTTCTCCAAACCTACAGCTTCAGGAGATTCATTTCCAATAAACAGAGTAATCAACCCAACAACTAATGCGATAATTGCCGGAAAAATAAACATTCCACTAACTTTACCATTAAAAAAACAATTAGCCCCCCATAAAGCAAAAATCCCAGCCACAGCACCACCAATATTATGAGAAGTATTCCACAATCCCATATAACGGCCGCGTTTTACACGCGGAGTCCATTTTAAAATTGTAGCATAACTAAGCGGACCACCTATAGATTGAAAGACACCATTTAATCCCCATAAAACAAGAAGGAATCCCATTGCAGGACGATCACTACCAGACAACAATATTCCCATTAATAAAATACAAATAGCAGACAATATCAATAAACCAGAAAGTATACGCTTAGTATTTCTTCCATCTGCAATGTAACCTAAAACTACTTTACCCAAACCATAAGTAATAGAAAATATAAAACCAATTTTCCCTAATTGGATAGTTGTAAAACCCAGTTGATCCTTTAAAAAACCCTGACTAGCTTTAAAATTATTTCTAATCAAATACATCACTGCGTACACTATAAAAACTACTAAAAAAGACTTTAAAAACTCCTTAAACCAAATTTTACGCTGTTCAGAAATAGAAATATTTAATTTTTTTGGCAACTCCGTAACAGAAAAAAATTTTACTATACTCAACATTACCCACCCTTAGATATTAATTTATTAATATTGTACCTTAATTAAATATAAACCACAAGCAGGCACAGTAGCACCACCTTTAGTTCGATCTTTTGCTAACAAAACTTCTTTTATCCATTCAGGACGATGCTTCCCTTTACCAACCTCTACTAAAGATCCAACGATATTCCTAACCATATGCAGCAAAAAAGCATTGGCAGAAATTTCAATACTAATAACATTACCTCCCTTACTAACCAAAATTTTATCAACTCTTCTCATCGGAGTTCTAGATTCACAATGACTTCCTCTAAAAGAAGAAAAATCTAACTCTCCTAATAAATAATTGGCTCCTAGTTGCATTTGTTCCATATCTAATTGATAAGGACACCACATTGTACGTAGACGATGCAAAGCAGAAGGAATTTGATAATTATAAATTAGATAACGATAAGTTCTACATTTAGCGCTGCGACGAGCATCAAAATTTTGATCAACAACCCTAACAGATAAAACTCTAATATCTCTGGGTAAATAATGGTTTACACCCAAAACCCAAGCCGTTGGTTTTCTATTAACTTGAGTATCAAAATGCACTACTTGAAACAGTGCATGAACTCCAGCATCTGTACGACCAGCACAAGTAACATTAATAGGTTCCCTAGCAATTTTGCTTAAAGCTTCTTCCAACGTTTGTTGAATTGATAACAAACCACGTTGACGCTGAAAACCATGATAGTTACTACCATCATATTCAATTTCTAAAACTAAACGCATTATTATTTTTCCAACTGATTTAATATTTTACGTGCTTCATCACGAAGCTTTTCATCTTCTTGTTGTAAAATTAACTTTTCTAAAATTAAACGAGCTTCCTCATTATCACCTAACTCCAAATGAGCTTTCGCTAGATTAATCTGTTCAGCTAAAGGTAATTTATCAGCACTGTCTTCAATTACCGGAATACTTTTTCTAGAACGTTTCAATAAAAATATTAACTTTACAACACCCCATACTATCAATAATCCAAATAAAATACCCATAATATGATAACGATATTCTGTTAGTTTGGTAAATAACAAATAAGGATGCTCAAGAACCTCTACCTTTTTACAAAGAATTAACAAATTTTCCTTTAAAAAACTTTCTGAAGCAGATACTTGTTTTAACTCTTGAAAAATAAGAGATTCTAAATGTTTATTCTGCTTTAACACTTTTTCTACGAGCACTTTTAAATCTACCCACTGACGATTCAACTCTAATTGTTGTTGATTCAACTGATTTTGTTGCGCTTGTAATTGTTGTAATTCTTTATGATTTATCTCCTTTTGTAACCTACTAAGCTGACTATTAATCTCAAATAACTCTGCTTCTAAACTTTGAACTTTATTGATTAAATTTATTTCAAATATTTTTTGAGCTTCCAAATTTTCTATATTCAAACTATCTGCTCCCACCAATCCACTTACAAAAATAAATATCCAAAAAATTTTAAACATTCTCATCGAACTACCTTCTCCAAATCTACTTTTTCAAATAATAAAACCTCACTCATTCCCTGTTCAAAGGATAATTGTATAAAAGGAATTTTAAAATACTTTTCAACCAGAGATAAAGAATTACCAACTTCTATAATAAGTTGCCCACCATCATTTAAATATTTAGCAGATGATTCAATAATATTAATTAATATCTCGTCTCCGCGCTTTCCTCCTAATAAAGCTAAACCTGGTTCATGTAAATATTCCATAGGTAAATCCTTAATTTCATCTTCACCTACGTAAGGAGGATTAGATATAATTAGATCATACTTATTTGAAACTTGATTAAATAAATCAGACTGCCAAAAATTGGCTTCAACTTTATTAATTTTTTTATTTTTTTCAGCTAAACTTAAAGCATCTAACGAAATATCGACAGCATCAACCATTAAATTCGGTAAATATTTAGCCGTAGCTATCGCCATACAACCGTTTCCAGTACATAAATCTAACACTCGCTGTAACTTATCCAAATTAACCCAAGGCTGAAATTTTTTCATAATTAGCTCCCCAAAAGGAGAACGAGGAATTAATACTTTTGTATTAACTTTAAATAATAAATTTGCAAAATAAGTATACCCAATAATATAAGCAACAGGTTGTCGTTCAATGATTCTTTTATCCAAAATGTACTTTAGTTGATCTTTACCAATTGGAAAATCATCCAAAGACATGCTACAAAATTTTTCCAATTCAACATCCAACATTTTTGCTGCACCGGCCAACAAAAAATATGCCTCATCCCAAGCATTATCAGTACCATGCCCATAACAAAGTTTTGCAATTTCAAAATCTTTAGCAATATTGTTTATTAAATCACCAACATTAATAATTTTTTTATTTTTCATATTCAATCAATTTTAAAAAATCTTCAACAGATAAACACTTAATCCCCAACTTTTCCGCCTTTTTAAGCTTTTCACCTGGATTATTACCAACTAACAAATAATCCAAATTTTTACTAACACTTTCTTTAACCTCTCCTCCCAAGGAACGTATAATTTCTTTAAGTTCATCGCGATTATAATTAACAAAACTTCCAGTAATAACAAAACTTTTTTGTTGTAACAAATTATTTTTTCGTACCGCCTTTGTTAAAACTAATTCTTTAACCAATTCATCCAACAGTAAATATTGTTCTTTAAAAAACTTTAAAATATTACTCGCTGTTTCCGGACCAATCGTACTCAAAGCTTCTAATTCTTCTCTAGATGCTCTACGAAGCAATGCAAAATCTTCATTAAAAAAATTAGCCAAATTACGCGCAGTAACTTCACCAACCCCAGGAATGCCTAAACCATACAATAGCCTCGACAAAGTAGTACGACGACTTTGTTCAATTTTAATGATTAATTTATCAGCTAATTTATCCTTTATCCCTTCTAAACTCAAAAACATCTCTTTAGTTAATCGATAAATATCTACCACTTGCTTTAAAAAACCTTTTTTATACAAATTGGTTAAAATTTCTTCACCTAACCCATCGATATTTAGACCAGCTTTACTCACAAAATGCTTTAAAGTTTCTATTAACTGAGCCGAACAATACCAGCGATTACTACAAAATAATGCTATCTTTTCCCCAGTTTTAACTACTTCACCTCCGCATACTGGACAACATTGCGGTGCTAACAGTGGTTCCGAACACACTGGCCTTTTACTTAAGATGACACTAACAATTTCAGGGATAACTTCACCAGCTCTCCTAATAATAACCCAATCTTTTTTACGAACATCTTTAAGATGCACCTCTGATAAATTATGCAAAGTAGCATTACTGACCACCACTCCACCAACACTTACTGGACGCAACCTAGCTACTGGAGTTAACACTCCCGTACGACCCACCTGAAAATCAATATCTAAAACTTCAGTTGTCGCCTCTTGAGATTTAAATTTATAAGCTATTGCCCACCTAGGAGTACGTGTAGCCATACCTAATTTTTTCTGCCAACTAAAGTCATTAACTTTAATAACCATTCCGTCTATATCATAAGGCAAAAAATCACGTTTTTTCTCTAGAATTTCAATATAATTTAAACAGTCCTCGATATCTTTAGCAACATAATATTCAGGATTCACCTTAAATCCCCAATTAATTAATTTCTGCAATAAATCTTGTTGAGAAAAAAAATCTACATTACTAAATGCACCAACAGCATAACTAAACATTGACAATTTACGCTTTTTAGTAATTTCAGAGTTCAATTGTCGCAAACTACCTGAAGCCCCATTACGCGGATTAGATAACATTTTCTCACCACGTAATAACGCTTGATCATTATATTCTCTTAGCGCAGCATAAGTCATATACACTTCTCCACGTACTTCCAACAACTCTGGATAATCGCCTTGTAAACTCTGTGGTACATCTTCGATTGTTTTAACATTGTTGGTAACAATTTCTCCTACTCGTCCATCACCACGCGTAGCAGCATTAACTAAATTGCCATCTTCATAAGTTAAACTGACAGCTAACCCATCCATTTTAGGTTCACAGAAGTAACTTATTTCATGCTTAATACCAAGCAAATTACGATTTTTTTGATCAAAAGCTAACAATTCCTCTAAATCAAAAGCATTATCCAAAGAAAGCATCGGCACTAAATGATGATAAGTAGCAAAACGACTATCACCCCTAGCTCCTACCTGATTAGTCAACAAACTACTATCTACTTCTAATTTATTTTCTAAAGATTGTAACTCTTTAAATAATTGATCATATCCGAAGTCATCAATTTCTGGAGCATCTAAAACATAGTACGCATAATTATAACGCTGGATTAACGACCTTAATAACCTAAGACGCTTCCAAATAGACATGACTAATAACGAAATTTAGACAGTTCAAAAGGATGATTATTTTCATCCAATATTTCCCCACCCAAAGCATCAATCAAAAATTGAGCGGTATGCCACATTTCTTTTAAAACCAGCAAATCCTGTTCATTTTTAGGGTAAGACATATACAGAATTAACCCTTTACATCTAAACTTACCCCAAGCATTATTCTTAAAAACCCCACTAGAAGTAGCAGGAACTAATTTAAAGAGCTCATTGCCATCATCATTAAGTTTTGCAAAAGCACCTCCTGAAGATAATTTTAACTCAGAACCCAAAATTGCCTGATATAATTCGTATCCCTCATAAAAAGTTTGGACAGAATTAGCAACTAACTTTAAAATTAAATATTTGGGAGTTTTTTTATTTATCAAAACTGTTTCTGCATGCTGACTAGATAATTCATCCTTCAAACTTTCTTGATGATTTAACTGCGCTAATTTTTTCTTCCTATCAAGCAATCGCTGCAATTGATTTTTAAAAAAATTATCTATTTTTAAAAAAATTAAGGAATCCCCCTTCAACCAATCAAAAAACTTATTATTTACTATCCAGCTCTGCTTTTTTAAATTGTTATTCTTAAAATTCCACCGATTAGAAAAAACTCTTCGACGCTTCTTAAACTTTTTATAACAAAAAAAACATAATAATAAAAACAATAAAGCCACAAATAATCTGATCAGCAACATATTTGACCTATTCAAGCATTACTAAAAAACTATTTAATGATAACAATCCATATTATAAATTGCAACTTTACTTTAAAAAGTTACTAACGCAGTTGTATATTACAATACTACATCAATAATTCCGCTTCCTAAAACTAAATCATCTTGGTAAAAGGCAATAGTTTGGCCAGGAGAAATTGCTTTTTGTAAGTTTATAAACTCTACCTGCAAATCACCATTTTTTAGGGGTATAACTTTCACTTTTTGTACCTGGTGAGATGAACGAATTTTCGCACAGCAATCTAACTGATCACCTAAATTATCTATTCCTAACCAATTAATTTTTACTGCTATCAATTTATTTTTCATCGTTTGATCTTCATAATCAACAACTACTTCATTTTTATCTTTATTTAAACTTACTACATACAGCGGCTTATCAGAACTTACCCTTAACCCTTTTCTTTGTCCAATAGTATAATTCCATATCCCCTGATGCTGCCCTAACACCTTGCCTGCCCTATTAACTATATACCCAATTCTATTATTTACCTGTAACAATTCTTTATAATTACCTCCATAAAAATCCTGACTATCCGGCTTATCAGCAACTTTCATATTATGTTTTTTAGCTATATCTCTCACCATATTTTTAGTATAAACCCCGAGTGGAAATAGTATATTTTCTAACTGAGATGATTCTAGCCTAGATAAAAAATACGATTGATCTTTGTCTAAATCAACAGCCTTTTTTAAAAAAAAAATTCCACCGATATTTTCAATCCTAGCGTAATGCCCAGTAGCGAATTTATCAAAATTAATTCCTTTCTTCTTAGCTAAACAAGGTAAAGCTTTAAACTTAATTAAAGAATTACACCAAACACAAGGATTAGGAGTGCGACCATTTAAGTATTCTTTTCTAAAATTATTAAGCACACTGTTTTCATACTCTTTTGAACAATCAAAAACATATAGAGGAATTCCTATTTCCTCACAAATAATTTTCACTGCATCGATACTTGCTTGCTCGTTTGGCTTTAAACAAGAATTATTTATTTTCAACGCACCCATTTGGTCATAAAGTTTTTCATAAATACCACCCTTACCCCAAAGAGTCATAGTCGTACCGATCACCTCATGACCTTGCTGTTTTAGCAACAAAGCTGCCACAGAAGAATCTACTCCACCTGACATTCCCACTAAAATCTTCATACTTTTCAAAAACTAAACATCTAGCATTTTTACCAACGTTAACCTAGCTCTTTCAAAGACCGAATCAGAAACTTTTATTTCATTAACTTCATTTTCTAAACAATTTAAAATATCGGTTAAAGTATTGAGCTTCATAGTATCGCAAACTAAACGGCTACTAATCAGTATAAATTTTTTTCCTCGATAATCTCTTTTTAACCTGTCAACGACACCTTTTTCAGTAATAATAACAAATTCTTTATTTATACTAGCTCCAATATAATCAATAATTTCCTTAGTAGAACCTACAAAATTCGCTAATGCAACTACTTCATCACGACATTCCGGATGAGCAATAATTTCAGCGTATGGATATTTACACTTAACATTTTGAACATCCTCAACGGTTACATTAGAATGTACAGGACAAAAACCCGAATAAGAAATTATCCTTACATTTTGTAATTGCTTTTCTACCCATTTGCCAAGATGCATATCAGGCACAAATAAAACTTCTGGTACTCGTAAACTTCGCACAACTTCTACTGCATTCGAGCTAGTGCAACAAATATCACTTTCAGCCTTTATTTCGGCAGAAGAATTAATATAACAAATGACTGGAATATTCGGATGTAAAATCTTAAACTGCCGCAACTGTTCTAAATTTAACATGTCCGCCATAGCGCATCCTGCATTAATATTTGGCAGTAAAACTTTTTTATTAGGATTTAGCAGTTTAGCACTCTGAGCCATAAAATGCACCCCTGCAAAAATAATAATTTCAGCATCAACCTTACTCGCTATTTGACTCAAATAAAAAGAATCACCTACAAAATCTGAGACTGTATCGATTTCAATCGATTGATAATAATGAGTAAGTATTACTGCTTTTTTTTTACGTTTAAGCTGAATAATTTTATCTTTTATTTCATGTAACTCATAAACATTAGAATCATCTATAATACTACCCATACTTATAACTATTAACCTTACCTTATCTACCCGCAAATATATTATAAATATTAATCTTCTTCAAGCATTGATTATCAAACATTATTTTATAAAATAAACTACTTTACAAAAAAAGAGCCGAAAAATCCGGCTCTTTTTTAACTTCCTACTTTATTATTTAAATAAGTAACTAACTCCTAACTGAGCATTTATTCCATTAATTCCTCCATTAATAAAATCTACACTTCCATGCAGCACACAACACTTACTAAAAGACTTTTCTAGACCAAATCCGTAACGAACATACGGTTTGATGCTTAATCTGTCTAATTTGACATTATCTACCTTTACTCGTGTTTTATCCACAACATTAAAGACCATTTTAGCATGAGCAAAAGCTTTTATACCGTAATTAAATTTACCATCTACTTTCAAACCCGGCGTAATCTGCATACCATGTAATACTTTAGAATTTACTGATAAATTAGAACTATCAGTATAATCTTCACTATTTACCAAACTATACGATAATAAACAATTAGGTTGAACATTAAACTGCCCATCTCCTAATTTAAAATTATACCCACTCTTTACAACAATACCGAAGGTGAAATTACTAAAATCACCAGTATTTCTAATCGTTCTACCTTCTACCTCGTGATACCCAATACTAACCGCATTTGATACATAAAATGCACCGTTACTTAATTTCGAAGCTAAACCTAACAAACCACCATTTTGATAAGTACTAACCCCATCGAAAGTTTGATGAGAACCTACGTAACCACCATATAACGATCCCACTAATCCCCAATTTTTATTAACGTGCAATAAATCACTGTTCCAACCTAACATACTACCGTAACTGGCATTTTCTACTTTAGGGCCACCATCTAAACCTACCTTGCCAAAACCACCGTAACTACTTGACCAAACCCCTTTCTGATTATTTAAATTAGTTAAAGCTACATCATAACCGTTTATTTGGGTTAAATAACTACCAACCAAAGAAGCTACCGGTGTCATTAAAGCCGAAGAAGCACTTCTCAATCTCTTAAAAATTACATCAGTACCATCATTACTAACTCCGTAAACGTTAACTGGTCCAGCTACTTCAAAGTCACCAGCATAAGCAAAATTACCTTCTAATTCATCACCATTACTACTAAATGCAACTTCTATTTGATTACTATCCACATCTGAAATAATATTTAATTTAGTGATATTCAATTTATTATTATTATTAACAGTTACACTTTCACACTCAAAACGATCCATTTCGCCTTTTTTCAAATTAACATCTAGCCAAACCTGTGAATTATCACTCAAGGTTAGATTCTTTAGTTTAATGATACTAGCTTCACTATTAATAAGATTCAATGTACCACCACCAGAAGTAAAGTTAACACTATTACCAGCATCAGATAAATAACTGTCTTTTTTAACAGTTACAAAAGATATATTTCCGCTCTCTAAAACAACATCAAAAAGTCCATTACTAAATTCAACCTCACCATTTTCAACATTCACCTTAACTGGATCAACAACCCCATTAAAGATAAACCTCCCTTTTCCTTTTAGTTCAACTGTATTATCCACACTATCCGATACAATATCCCCATCAAAAATTACTTCCTGTCCCTCTTGAGATTCTAATGTCCATTTTAAAATATGTCCTTCATCAATTTTCCTAAAATCAAAAGAAGTATCTTTCTCTCCTATCACGAACTTACCTTTAAAAGATGAGTGTATTTTAACTTCTTTGTCATTTGCCATTACATCATTCCCAAGCTCACCTAAATAAGTCTTTTTCACCTTATCCACTATTTTATTAGTTACACCATTACCAGAAACAAAATCCGACTCTGGTTTTTCTGAATCTAAACAAACTCCTTCATCTACTATCGTTTGTTTAGAAGCAATATCGAATAAAGAATCATCTATTTTAAACAAATTTTGAATAAATTCATTTTCTGTTTTAGGATACCTAGAATCTAAACCTCTTAATACTTCATAATTACTAGGTAAATAACCTTTCGGAAATACCCCATCTTCAACCAATTTATCAACCAATCCTAAATAAGTAGGAGTTTCATCTAAATGTTTATTACTATATTCTGTTACATACGAACCAAATTTAGATAGTACCTCATCTTTAGTTGATTCTGATATATTAATTTTAATTTCTAAATATTTCCTTAAATTTCTCACAAATTCTCTTTCATCCTTTGGAAAATTAGCATCCAAAGAACGAAATTTTTTATATTCCTTAAAACTATTAGCGCTAATTACATTATTCTTCACTAATATTTTCCGGAATTCTTCATAATTACTAGCAGATACATCAAGATTCTTACCAAGAATTAACTGCTTAACCTCATCAGAAAATAATTTACCTCTTACTTTTCTATAAGTTAAACGTTTACTAACAAATGCTCTATCATCTTCATCAAACTCAGGTCTCATACTCAAAAATTCTTGATAAGTATTTGGAAAAATATCCTCATTACTATCAATAAAATTATTGTCTATTAAAAATTGCCTATAAGATTTATAATCAACAATATGACTAAAATTCTTTTTTTCATCCATTAATAAACGATTAACTTTCAACGAAGAAAGAATTCTTTCTTGAAGCATAAATCTAATTTCATCCTGTTCCTGACCAATATTTTTTATTTTTTCTTGGGCATTGCTCTTCACATTCCTTTCCCAAAACCAACTTTCTTTTAATATGTTTTGAAATGTCACCAATTGATTACCTAATAGAGCATATTTATCTTTCAAACATCCCATATCGCATTTTTTATACTTATCAGACCTTTCTGTGTTTGTATTTAACATCGTAGAATAATTTTTTAAATCACGCTTAACATTTTCTAATTGCCCCTCTATTTTCTCTGTGCGTTCTTTAGATTGTTTTATTGCTAAACTAGCCTCACGTTTTCTATTACGTTTGTCGCTATTAAAAGAAGAAAACCTACCATTATTATCATCGTATGTTTTCTTATGCTTAGCAAGTTCACTTTCTGCATTATCTTTTTCTTTAATAAGTGCTTGTTTTTGTCCTTCTAGTTCGTTAATTTTGTTTGTAATAAAAGGAGATGATAAATACTGCGTCTGCGTTATAACATTACTCGCATTAACCCCTACGCTAAATATAAATACACCAGCTAAAAACGCGCACCTCAAAATACCTAACAACTTATTTTTTAAAAAATTTCTTGCATTATTTGTCATAACTAACTACTCATCTTTCAAATAATTATAATATTTAGATAATAAGATACCACGTTAACCTTAAGAAAATATTATACGCGCTAACAAGTTTAATATTGGCAATATAATCTTAACCTTTAAACTAACCGACAAGCACATCTAAACATACAATTATTACAAAAACCAACATCTATTGGATTCATTTCTGATCTTCCAGAAATAAAATCTTTTGCTAAATCTTCAATTTTTAACCGCCAATACTCTAATAAACCATCTTTGTCTTTATGAAATTTACTAGCTATCTCTTTAACTGAGCAAGTTAATAATTTTACTTTATTAGCAATTAAATAAGCAATTCCAAAGTAATTAATTTCAGGATTACTCAGCAAATATAAAGGAATTTGTAAATTACTCATTCGATCTTGATTCCAATTAGAAATTGATAAACTTGTATTACCAGTTTTATAATCAATTAAATAATAATCATTACCAACCAAATCTAAGCGATCAATACGTAAATTTAGAACTTGGTTTAAAATTTTTAGTGAATATTCATTTTCAATTTCAATAACCCTAAATACGGGACGTTTTTTTTCTACACTAAACCAATCCATTATAATACGTTTTAAACATTGCTTTTCTATTAACTCTTCATCTAGCAAATAATTATCTATATATTGCTCTTCTAGTTCTTTAACTGGAACATTACCAAAAGAACAATGTCTATAATAATCAGCTAAAAATTTATGTAATTTAATCCCTCTTTCCCGTCTTTTATCATAAATTAAATTTTGCCTAGGATTAATTTTCAAATAATATTTTAAGAAAGCACGAAAAGGACATTTACCTTGCTCTTCTAAAATTTGAAGCGATAATCTAGAATTTAGACTTTTTGCTTTATAAACTTGCGGTATCAACTGTAATTTTTTTGCTAATTTTAATTTTACTTTTTTACTTAAAAAAAACTCCTCACCTACTTCACTAACATCATGAATCAGTGGGCTAAACTCTAAATTCTCTTCATCTTGAGAATAGCTAAAAACTACTTGCTTAGCACATTTCTTATAATTGTCTAATAGAAATTTAGCATATTTTAATTCCTGTGAATATGATGAATGAGGTAAATTAAGCGCTTGTTGCCAAGATATATCTAAACACGGATTTAACCTAACTATATCCGGCCATTTCTTTTCATCACACTGAGTTACCCATAATGCATCAAATTTAACACCTACAACATCAGCTTGACTAATAAAATTAATTTTAGCTTTTTTGTTTATAACTATAATATCTTCATGCAATGCTTGACAAAATAACTTACCTGCTAAATAACCACTAATTTTTGGAAACCAATTACTACGTTTAGATAATTTAAACATTTGAGAACGAATTTGGTTCAATACTTCAATTTGTTCATCTAAAAGTTCTACATTCGTTGCAAAATTAATTTCATTTAAAAATTTGAGCCAAATATCTATCCATACATCTAACGAGTACAACTCATTTAATGACTCCCAAAACACAGCTATCAATTCTAAATTACTCAATAGAGAAGCATCAGCGAACTCCATTACCATAGATAATGAACATTCCGGAATAATACAATTATCAACCTTTTGAAATAATAAATGTCTAACAACCACCTCTTTTTCCCAATTACCCCACAAAGGAGATAAAATAAAAGTCTGCCAAAATGATTTAGTCAAATAAGTAGGTGGATCCAATAAATATTTTAAAAAAGTACCTATTGAAGTATCAATTAATTTTAATGTTCTAACAACATTATAATTATCAAAATTTTTGTATTTTAATAAATGTATTGCTATAGGCAACTGTTTTTGAAAATCATATAAAATAATCCCGTATTTTCCCTCCGGTTGATCAATTATCCAAGAAATTGCTACATCTAATTCATTTTGATAACTACCAAACCGAATTTTCATTTGATTAGCAATATTACTATAAATATCCAGATAATTACAAATAACTTTTTGCTGCCGTAATTTATCCAAAAAAATTCTTTCTTGAGGAATATTATCATTAAATCCTACTAAAGTTATGTGATAATTATCCCCAATTAATGATACTTTATCTAACAAATCCACATTACAAATTAACTGGTGTATTTTTAAAAAATTACAAAACTCTTTATATTTTTCCTGTATACCTTCTAAATCACTTGAAAACATGATCTGATCATTTGTTAAATTCCAATGCTTAGTTAAATAAAACAAACTCATTAAATCTTCTTGGTAAACTAAGAATTTGCTTCCTTGTAAAATAAATTGCCAAATTACCCGCTCTTCCCAAACAGATACCAAATTTCGTCTTAAAAAAGGATTAATCTCCAGAATCCACTCAAAAACAGACAAAACTCTAGGTAGCTCTATATACTCAAAATAATCTTGAATCAACCAATAGGCCAACTGTTCAGTTGGCGTAATAACAATTGATAAATCCTTGTTCACTTAACCTTTCAATCTACATGGATATTTTCAAATGCTCCATACCTAGTAAATAAAGCTAGAATTTTTTGTAACAAAAACAATCGGTTATTTTGCAAATCAACATCAGATACCAAAACCATTGTTGTTGCAAAAAACCTATCTAAAGGCTCAGTAAACTCATTTAAAATATCTAAATATTCTAAGTATTTGCTATCTTGCCATTTTTTATCTAATAACGGGGACAAACGACAGAAAATACCCCATAATTCCTTCTCTTCCTCAGATTTTAACAAATCAGTGTCAACTTTTTTGCCCACTATCGGAGAATTCTTCATTAGTATATTCGAAACACGCCTATAACTCGTTAACCACGGCAAACTTGAAGAATCAATTAACGCTTGCATAGCTCCATCAAGTACTAACAAATCTCCTCCCCAATTTCCACAAACTACTACCCTAAAAATACTACTATACTTAGTATATAAACTAACCAAACGATCTAAAATAAAAACAACTATTTCTTCCACTAAATTAAAATCAATTTGATGATTGTAACAAGTTAAACTCTTCCCTAACAAGGCTCTCAAATTTAAAGGCTTTTTCCAATGCAAAATTAAGCGAATAATCGCTAAAGCAATCCTCCTCGCACCCAAAGGATCTCCATCCCCTGAAATTTTTTTACCCAAAATAAAAATACCAGTTAATGTATCTAAACGATCAGCTAACGCCAAAGCAATACTTAAATTACCACTGGGCAAAACATCCTCAGAAAAACGCGGTAAATAATGATCTTTAATAGCATTAGCAATTAGCATATTCTCATCCTTATAAAGATAATAACCAACAACTCCCTGTAATTCCGGAAATTCTCCTACCAACATTGTAGATAAATCACTTTTTGCAAGCCAAGCAACTTTTTTCTTAAGTTCCTTATCCTCATCAACCAATAATTCTTCCAATAATCTATTTATTCTTTCTGCTTTATCAGCTAATGAACCCAAACCCTGATAAAATACTACTTTATATAAATTTCCAATTCTGTTCTCCAACGAAATTTTTTTATCTTCTTCATAAAAATACTTCGCGTCTGACAACCGAGCCTTTACTACTTTCTCATTACCTTTGATAATTACACTATAATCCTTACTGAGTAAATTACTAATAATAGCAAATCTAGCCATAAGTTTGCCACAATCATCTACCTCTACAAAACATTTTTGGTAACTTTTCAAAGTTATTTGGATAATTTCCGGTGGCAATTCTAAAAATTTTTCATCAAATTTACCTTCTAATACTACCGGATATTCAACTAAATTAGTTACTTCATCCAACAAATCCTGATCAATTTTAACGTGCCTTAATTTCTTTAATCCTACTTCGATTTGCTCTCTTCTTTTCTCATAATCTACAATAACAAAAGCATCATTAAGCTGTTTTTCGTATTTTTTCGGATCATCTAAAAAAATAGGAAATTCATGTAAAAAACGATGACCGAAAGTAAAGTTACTAGTCACAACATTTCCAAACAAATTTATCGGTAAAATTCGATTACCTAACAACGCCATAACCCAACGCACCGGTCTTACAAAAGGGCCGCAACCATTTCCCCAAAACATTGCTTTTCTTAAAGGTAACGCCTTTACACTATTTTCGATAAGATCTGGTAAAATATTTTCTACCTTTATACCGTCAACTACACTAACAAAAAAAAGATATTCCCCTTTATACGTTTCTCTTTTAACTAATTGATCAACAGTGACTTTATAATTATTAGCAAAACTAAAAGCAGCATTAGTTGGTTGACCATCCTTAAATGCCAACTTAACCGAAGGACCTTTTACTTCTATCGTACGTCTAGGAGTTTCTATAGCTAAACGCCGTATTAGCACAGCTAACCTACGAGGAGTAAAAAAAACATCCACATTCTCATATAACAAACTAAATTCATCCAAAGATGTTTTAATATTCTCAGCCAATGCCTTCCCTAAAGCAGACAAATCTCCCGGCGGTAACTCACAAGTACCAATTTCTAATAAAAAATCAGTTGTACTCATAAATAACTCTCAAAATTTAAATAAGTAGTTGCAACTAAATTACTCAATGTACGAATCTTTAAAATATAATTCTGACGTTCACTAACCGAAATGGCACCGCGAGAATCTAGCAAATTAAATGCATGAGAAATCTTTAAAACTTGCTCTAAAGCAGGAAAAAATAACTTCTGTTCTATTAAACTTATACACACCTTTTCTAAGTTCATAATACTATTCATCAAATAATTAACATCTGCTAACTGAAAATTATAAATCGACATCTGCCGCTCATTCTCTTTAAACAAATCCCCGTAAGTCAAGTTTAGATCTTGATTCCAAACTAAATCGAACATATTATCCTTGTTCTGCAATAGCATCGTGATTCTTTCCAAACCATAAGTAATTTCACCACTTATAACATGACACTTAATGCCCCCCATTTGTTGAAAAAAAGTAAACTGACTAATTTCCATTCCATTTAACCAAACTTCCCAACCTACTCCCCAAGCACCTAATGTAGGAGACTCCCAATTATCTTCTACAAAACGAAGATCATTAACCTTAGTATCGACACCTAACTCCTTCAAAGAGGCTATATAGAGCTCTTGAATATTATCAGGAGATGGTTTCAAAATCACCTGAAATTGGTAATAATGCTGACTACGATTAGGATTCTCTCCATACCTACCATCCGCCGGACGACGACAAGCTTGTACATAAGCAGCATTCCACGACTTAGGACCTAACGAACGTAAGCTAGTCGCTGAATGAAAAGTGCCGGCTCCAACTTCCAAATCAATAGGTTGCAACAAAGTACAACCTTGCTTTCGCCAAAAGTACTGTAACTTTAAAATAACGCTCTGAAAATCTAACATGATTATTTTACCTTCTGCAATGAATTACTAAGCTCCTTTTCTAATGATGCTAAGTCATTAGCTATCAGTTGAAACTTACGATTTTTACGATTAACCAAGATTAAAGTAGGAGTTCCTAAAAATTCTAGCTGTTTTGCAACATGAAAATTATTCTTAATAGCGTCAAGCACGACCTTCCTATTTTGATCTTTCAACAAACGTTCGCAATCTAAACCAGAAATCTGCTTAATTTTAGCTAACAATTGACCCTCTTCATAACCATCATGAGTCTCTTGCCAAATAGCTTGATAAACCTCTTTAACCTTATTTTGCCATTTAGCAGCCAAAATAATTTTCGATAAAAATACCGACTTTCCACCAAAAAATGGCCAGCAAAAAATAATATGCTGAACTCGGGGATTTTTAGCTAAAAATCGATGCAATAACACAAAAGTATTCCTACAAGAAGGACATAAAGGTTGGGTAAATTCTATCAATACCAAATCTTTATCTTCACCGAGAGCCACAGCTCCAAAATTATTAGAATCTAACAAATTATCTAAGACTTTTGGTATTTTTTGCTGAGTACGTAACATCTGTGCAACATCTTCCTGAACCTTAGCCTGTTGTAATAAATCCTCTAGTTCTAATAATATCTTAGGATTTTTACGAAAATATTGTTTTATAATATTTTCAATAGCTAACTCTTGTTCTTTAGTAAATATCCATTTTGAATCTTGATCATTTATTTTAGGCGAATAATTCGCACGCACTACTTTCGATTTAAAAAAATCTTTTAATCTAATTACCCACCTACACCCGTAACAATATGCACCACACCTTTCATAATTATTCACTAAACAAACTACTGATGCAAGAATTAAAACTAATATCAACAAAAAACATATCTTCTTACGCATAAAAAGCCTTCTTACAAAACAATATCGTTTTGTTTTCTACTACAACAACTATTAGTACTAAGCAAACAAGGTAACACTAGTTTAATTTTCACAAACTCCCCTAGTATGAATATTATACTACATCCAGATAAAATATAAAGCCATATTTTCATCGGCAAAAATGCAGTATGAAATGCATTTTGCATAAAAGGTAAATACGTGAAGGCAAATTGGATAAACAATAAACTAATTAAAGCAATAAACATAATAGGGTTTTCCTTTAAAACCCGTTTTCCTTGCATAAATTCACCATAAAATTTACGACAATTTAATAAAAAAGCAGCTTCTCCAAAAACTAACATGTTAACTGCAGCTGTACGCGCAACTACCAAATTAGACGTAATCCGCATTTCATAATAAAAAATACCAAACACCAATACCACCAATAGTAATGCTATGAAAATCATATATGCTATTATACAATTTTCAAAAATTGCACCATGAGTATTACGAGGCATTTTGCCCATAATTTCATTTTCACCCTTCTCAAACCCCAAAGTTAAAGATAATGTCACTGACGTTATCATATTAACCCATAAAATCTGCACTGCTGTTATTGGTAAAGTAGTCCCTAATAAAATAGCAAAAACGATCACTAATGCTTCCGCTGCGTTAGTTGGTAAAACATGCATTATCATTTTTTTTACATTATCAAAAACCACCCTGCCTTCTTTAATCGCTTTAACAATGGTAGCAAAATTATCATCTGCTAAAACAATTTCACTCGCCTCTTTAGCAATATCTGCCCCTTTTTTTCCCATTGCAATACCAATATTAGACTTGCTTAGCGCCGGAGCATCATTAGCGCCATCTCCAGTCATAGCAACAATTTCTCCCTGCTGCTGCAACATTTCAACCAGCTTTAATTTATGACGCGGCGAAGTACGTGCAAAAACATTAACTTCCCTAATTTTTTTAATCAAAGCATAATCATCCAATTGGTCAATTTCTAAACCAGTCAATACCCCTCCACTGCAATCAATACCAACTTGCTCTGCAATAGTTTTAGCTGTAACTGCATAATCGCCAGTAATCATTTTAACTTTAATTTTAGCCTTATAACAAGCCTGTATTGCATCGATAACTTCTGCACGAGGCGGATCTATTAAAGCTAATAAGCCAACTAAAATAAAATCTTTTTCTAGTACTTTAAAAGATAATACCTCATTATTAGTAGGCTTATAAGCTAAAGCTAACAACCGATATCCCTGTTTAGCCAAGCCATCAATCTGATCGAACCAATACTCTGGCCGAATAATCATATTTTGTCCATCTTTTAACTCATAAGAACAAGCAGATAAAATTTTTTCAGGAGCCCCTTTAATAAAAATAAAAACCTGATCATTGTGATCACTGTTTAGAGAAGCCATCATTTTATGTTCCGATTCATACGGTATAATGTCTTTCTGTAAATATTTTTTCTGTAACAAATCTAAATCAATTTTCATCTTATCTGCCAATTTAAGAATTGCTAAATCAATAGCATTACCAGTATTTAGCTGATGATCAAAACTATATTTACTCAATAAATCATTACACAACACACACCCTTCTAGCAATAACCTTAAATCCAAATACTGCTCTAAAATTATACTTTTACCCTCAATTATCAAAGTATCGTTCATTAATTCTGCACTATTTTTGGCAGTAATTACTCTACAAACAGTCTGCACATTTTGAGTTAAAGTACCAGTTTTATCAGTGCAAATAGCTGTAACTGCTCCCATTGTTTCTACTGCAGGTAATTTACGAACAATAGCTCTAGCTTTGGCCATTTGCTGTACACCTAATGCTAAAATTATTGTCAAAGTAGGAGGCAATCCTTCAGGAATCGCCGCAACAGCTAAACCAACTGCTGCTAAAAACATTTCGTTAATATTCTGACGCCACAAAACAATACCAAACAAAAAGGTAAAACTAGCTAATAAAACAATTGCTATAGTTAACCATTTAGAAAACTTCGATAATTGCTTCATCAACGGCGTTAATGTCTCTGGAATATTTTTTAACATACTACTGATTTTACCAAGCTCAGTACTCTCACCAATCGCTATCACAATACCTCTTCCTCTACCAGAAACGACTTCTGTACCGCTATAAGCCATATTAAATCTATCTCCTAATGAAGCTAATTTAGCTACAGACGAAGTATTTTTATTAATACTATTAGATTCCCCTGTTAAAATCGCTTCCCGTATTTTTAAACTATTAGTTTCTATTAAACGTAAATCTGCAGGAACAATATCTCCGCTCTTTAGCAAAACAATATCCCCAACCACCAATTCTCTGGAAGCAATAACCAAATTCCTACCACACCTAATTACCTCTGCAGTGGGAGCTAACATACTTTTGATAGCATCGATTTCTTTCTCAGCTTTCCTTTCTTGTAAGGTACCAAAAATAGCATTAATTACAACAACCCCGATAATCACCAAAGTATCCACCATTTCTCCTAAACAAAAAGTAATTAAGGCAGAAACTAACAGTACATAAATTAAAACATTGTGAAATTGATTAATAAAAATAAACAACCATGATACTTTTTTCCCGGTTTTTAATTCATTAAAACCCTCATGTTGCTGTTTATCAATAACAACCCTATCATCTAATCCATTTTCTAAATTAGTACCAATTACAGAAACTACCGTTTCAGTAGCTAACTCATGCCAATTATTAATCATTTATTCCTCAACATGTTGTAAATACGCTTCCCACGTATTTTCCATTAAAATTTCCACAGTCATCGGTCCAACTCCACCAGGAACAGGAGTAATCCAAGCAGCATTTTTAACAGCCGTTTTAAAATCCACATCACCAACTAAAGTATGATCCGGCAAACGATTCATTCCTACGTCAATAACAATGCTACCTTTTTTCAACCACTCACCTTTAACTAAAAAAGGACATCCAACGGCACTAATAACTAAATCGGCAACTTTTACTAAATCTGATAAATTCATTGTAGTTTTTTGAGCCACCATTACCGTCATTCCAGCATTAATTAAAAACATAGACATTGGCTTGCCTACGATGTTAGAAGCACCAATAATTAAAGCAACTTTCCCCGATAAATTCACCGGTATCGATTCTAATAAACACATAATTCCCTTCGGAGTACAAGAAAATAATCCCCTGTCGTAATTTAATAATAATTTCCCAATATTCTGTGGATGAAAACCATCTACATCTTTGCTAACTTCAATACAATTTATAACTTTACTAGTTTCTATCTGTTTAGGTAAAGGTAATTGAACCAACACACCATCAACTTCTTTATCATTATTTAGATCTTTGATTAATTTTAGTAACTCATTCGTAGTAATATTTTGTTCGAAAAAATAACCACGCGATATTATACCTAACTCCTGACAAGTGATATGTTTTCTTTGTACATAAAGTTTTGAAGCAGGATCTTCGCCAACCAAAATTGTAACTAAACATGGCCTGCGCTTATTTACACAATACTCATCTATCTGATTTTTTAAAATTCTTAAACGTTTTATCGATAGCGACTTACCATCTAGAATTTTAGCAACCATCTCTTAGCTCCTTAATTATTTCTGCATAATTTATACTTTTAAAAATAGTTGAACCAGCCACCAAAACATCAACTCCCATTTTGATTAATGATGAAGCATTATCTCCATTTATCCCCCCATCGACACTAATCAAACCGGAAAAATTATAATTTTTAAAATCAGCTAAACTTTTATAAACTACCGGCAAGAATGTTTGCCCACCAAAACCAGGATTAACACTCATAAACAACACCAAATCTATTTGATCTTCCAAATAACGAATTAGTGAAAAATCGCCACCTGGATTAAAAGCCAATCCAGCTTTACAACCATACTCACGAATCAAATTTAAACTACGATGAACATGAACCGTAGCATCATGATGAATAGTAATATAATCCGCTCCAGCTTCACTACATTGCCTAATTAAATCATTTACTGGAGAAACCATTAAATGTACATCCAAAATTAAAGAAGGAAAATATTTCTTAATTTGTCTACATATTGACGGACCAAAAGATAAATTAGGTACATAATGGTTATCCATTATATCTATATGTAACCATTCAACACCTGCAGCTACTACTTTTTCTATCTCTTGTTTTAAACAAACTAAATCTGCCGCTAAAATAGAAGGAGCAATTCTCACCATTGTTCGTCTTTAAATATCTTTCGCTTTCTAAAAATTAATCTAATTTCACCTAGTTTTCAAGTATAAGATTAAAATTTATACTTCTTAAATCAAACTAACAATCGGTAATTTTTCTAATCTCAACTAAAGTTCTATCAACTGCGCCATAATGACGCTTTAACACTTCATAACCACGTTCAGCCACTAAATTACCATATTCCTTATTTTTTAAAATTGACAATACCTGCTCCGTTAATTCATCCCTATTTCTAACAATTAAAAGCCCTTTATTTTTCAATAACTGTTCACTAATTTCTTGACAATTTACCAAGTAAGGACCAGTAATTACCGGCAATTTAAAAGCTACGGGCTCCAATAAATTATGCCCACCAACTGGAATCAAACTCCCTCCTACTAATGCAAAATTACTCCCCCCATAAAACACCAGCAATTTACCTAAAACATCCCCCAATAGAACCGAAATATCATCAGAAAGGAAAGTAGCATAATTCCACTCAGAAAATTTCTGCGTCTTAAAACTTTTACTAGCCAAAGAAAACACCTTTTCAAAACGCTCACGATGCCTGGGGACTAAAAACAAAAGTAAATTTGGATAACTACGACGAACCACTTTAAAGCTTTCTAAAATAATTTCTTCTTCTTTTTCATGAGTGCTTGCTGCAATAAAAACTACTCGATTAGATAAACATTTTTTTAAAATACAAATTTCTTGCTTAATTTCTGAATTAATCTGAAAATCAAATTTTAAATTACCGGTTAAAATTATTTTAGAATTATCTATCCTTAGCTTTTCAAAACGTTCTTTATCCAAAAAACTTTGTACTAAAATTTTAGTAAAATAACCAAATATTGGAACAAATAGTTTTCTAAAATAACAGTAACGTCTAACACTACGATCACTCAACCGAGCATTAACTAAAAAAAGCGGGATCCCCCTTTTTTTAACCTCATTAATTAAATTAGGCCATACCTCTGTTTCAACAATAATACCAACTCGTGGATTGAACTTATTTAAAAAACGTTTAATACTAATGCGAACATCCAAAGGCAAAAATAATACTTTAGCTTTAGGAAACATTTTAATTGCTTGCTCCTTACCTGCTGGTGTAAAACAAGTAATTAAAATAGAACCAGATATACACTTTAATAAAGAACTTACCGCCATCAACTCGCCAATCGATGCAATATGCACCCAAACACCATTTTGACAACAATAATTAATACCCGCAGAATATAAGCCTATACGTTCTAACAAACCACTGCGATACTTATAATCTTTAAAATACGAACATAAATAAAAAAACAACAACAAAAATGGAACAATTAATGTCATTACTCCATTATAAATACCAATCATCCAATTATTTCTGTTTATCACTATTCTCCCAAGTATTTTTTAAACTCACAATTCGATTAAATTTTAAAGACATCGCCGTAGAATCATAATCTACATTAAAATACCCAATACGCTCAAACTGAAAACGTTCTTCTGAAACACTTTCCTTTAAGGACATTTCCCCTTTTCCGTATACTATTTGGAGAGAATTTTTATTTAAATATTCTTTAAAATCACGATTTTTATCCGCTTGAGGATTAGGAACAGTAAACAACCTATCATAAAGCCGTACTTCCACAGAAACGCTATCATGAACTGCAACCCAATGCAATGTACCTTTTACTTTTCTACCATCTAACGCATTTCCTCCTCTGCTCTCCGGATCATAAGTACACAACAACTCAATTATACTACCATTATCATCCTTTATCACATCTTGACAGCGAATAATATAAGCTGAACGTAATCTAACTTCTGCACCTGGACTTAACCTAAAAAAACCCTTTGGAGGATTTTCACTAAAATCCTCTTTTTCGATATATATTTCTCTAGCAAAAGCTACTTTGCGAATCCCCATGCTTTCATCCTTAGGATGATTAGGAACTTCTACATATTCTAAAGTATTTTGAGGAAAATTAGTAATCGTAATCTTAAGTGGATTTAAAACTACCATCCTTCTTGGTGCTTTTTGATTTAAATTTTCCCGTATACACTCTTCCAAATAACCAATTTCTACAGTACTCTCTTGTTTAGTAACTCCAATACGATTACAAAACTCTACTATTGCTTCGGGAGGATAACCACGTCGTCTTACCCCCAATAAAGTAGGCATCCTTGGATCATCCCAACCACTAACTAAACGACTATCCACTAATTCTAACAATTTCCTTTTACTCATCACAGTATAAGTCAAATTCAACCGAGCAAACTCAATTTGATGAGGATGTGGCAACTCCTTAATCTGATCCAAATACCAATCATATAACGGACGATGATCTTCGAATTCTAAAGTACATAAAGAATGAGTAATTCCCTCTATAGCATCAGAAACACAATGAGCATAATCATACATAGGATAAATACACCATTTATTCTGTGTTCTAGGATGTTCTTTATGTCTTATCCTGTACATAATAGGATCACGTAAATTAATATTACTAGCTTTCATATCAATTTTTGCTCTTAAAACTTTAGCTCCATCCGAAAACTTACCATCGCGCATTTGCTCAAAAAGCGCAAGATTTTCCTCCACAGAACGATTACGATAAGGACTTTCTTTGCCAGGTTCAGTTAAAGTACCCCGATATTCCCTAATTTGCTCAACGGTTAAATCACAAACAAAAGCTTTACCTTGCTTGATCAATTCCACTGCAAATTGATAAAATTTCTCAAAATAATCAGAAGCATAAAATAAACGTTCTCCCCAATCAAACCCTAACCAGCACACAGCCTTTTTAATGCTTTGAATATATTCATCGTTTTCCTTTTCAGGATTAGTATCATCCATTCTTAAATTACATATACCCTTATATTTTTCAGCAGTTCTAAAATTTAAACAAATAGATTTAGCGTGTCCTAAATGAAGATAACCATTAGGTTCTGGAGGAAAACGAGTAATTACCTTACCTTCATTTTTATTTTTTTCCAAATCACAATCAATAATTTCATGGATAAAATTAGTATTCATTGTCTACGATTCACTATATTATTAAGCAGCAATGTAGCAGAAAAAAAACAGATAAACAAATTTTATTCATTAATCATTTCTAAAAAGTATACGATAACCTTAGAATTAAATTTAATTTTGCCAATAACAACTCTAAATTATTTTCCCGTAAACTAATTACCAAATTATCCCAATCAAAAAAATAACTCTTATCAAAGTCAAGAATATCCCGCAAACCAGCAAACAAAGAAGTACGCACTCCAGTATCAAAAAAACCAATTTCCATTTCCAAAACATTTGGCAAATCAAATGATAATGCTTTAAAAACTCCTGCCTGTAATTTACGAGCAGCTTCTTTAGCGCCCTCCTCTAAACAATGCGCTGCCTCTTGTAAACTTAAACTGATCGCACAAGTACGACTTAAACTCTTTTTAACGGCTACAGATACAATTTCTTTATCCATTCTTTGTTTAGCTTCGTTAACTAACTGATCATCACCACTAATAAAAATAAGAGGTATTTTTAAACTTTTAGCATAATAATTAAATATCTCTGCTTCATTAACTATTTTATTATTAATTTTTACAAAGCGAATTTTACTAGATAATGTATGACTTAATAAAGCATGTAAATTATCACCCCCCGCGTGATAACCAACACATAAAATTCCATCAGTATCCGCATCTAAACCAGCAAACATATTTTGTTTTCCTTCCCAGCCTTGAAGTAATGACACATTATTCAAATTAGCCAATGTTAAATTACTAGCTTTAGCACCATGAGCATCTCTTACCAAAATCTCACACCCTGGTTCAATTGCACGCAAACCAACAACTACTGCATTAACATCATGCTCCATATATCGACAACCAACCGCATGATAAACACCTTTCTCACTAGAATAATCGTGACTAACCACCCCTGTAATCCCTTCAATATCTACAGAAATTAAATACTTACTCATAATAAAACCTCAATAATTGATAACTGCACTTGTAACTTTTGATTAAAATTACTTATACCTAACTTATATAGCAATGAACATTTTTTCCCTAAATAAGACACCAATTCTTCTAAATCTTTAACGTTAAAATAAATAGCCTCCCATTCTTTATTGTTACGCTCATCACGTAATAATAATTTTGCGTGCTTTTCTTTTAAAACATTAACTCGCATTAAAGTAAAATTTCCGATAAACAACGGTTCTTCAAAACCATGCCCAAATGGACCAGCTTGGTTCAACAATAAAGCATTCTCTAAGTTTAATTCTGTAACTGACAATTCCCCATCAATTAAATATTCTACATTATTTCTTGCCAGCTGTTTTTGTAAAATACGTTCAGTAAAAATTTTCTTAAAAGTCTTTAGGTAATCATAATTAATCGCAACTCCAGCCGCCATAGCGTGCCCTCCAAAATAACGAATAACTTCAGGAAAAGAAATTGATATTTCGGAAAACAGTTCCCGAATATTTAAACCAGATACTGAACGAGCAGAACCTTTAAGTTCTTTATCTTCTTTACCTGGAGCGAATAATACAACAGGACAACCACACTGTTCAGTAATCCTTGAAGCTACTACTCCAATAATTCCTTGGTGCCAATGCTGATTAAATAAACAAATTGCTCCCGCATCCTGCTCGACCTGATCAATAGCCTGCTGAAACATCTGATTACTTAACTTTTTCCGATTTTCATTTAATCTATCTAAATTTTTAGCCAAAGCTAAAGCTCTAACATTACTTAATGTAATTAAAGTTTCTACCCCTAATTGCATGTGATCTAACCTTCCTGCCGCATTTAAGCGCGGGATAACGCAGAAAGCTAAATCTTCACAAGTAATTTGCTTAAAATCTCTTCTAGCTTCGCTTAATAAAGCTAATATTCCTAAACGAGTTAACCCTTTTCTTATTAATTTTAAACCATTAGCTACTAAAATACGATTATTATAATCCAAAATAGCATTATCTGCGATAGTTCCTAATGCCACTAAATCTAGATAATCTACCAACCTTACTTTATTTATTCCTTCCTTCCGCAAAACTGCCCGTAATGCAATCATTAAATAAAAAATTACCCCTGCACCAACTAGGTTTTTCAAAGATGAAGTATCACCTTTCTGATTGGGGTTAATAATAGCATCTGCCAATGGTAAAGTATCGTTAGATAAGTGATGATCAGTAATTAATACTTTTATACTATTCCGACGAGCTAATTCTACCCCTTCGTAATTAACAATACCATTATCCACAGTTAAAATTAATGCCGGTTTTTGAGGTAAAATTTCCTCCACAATTTTTTCAGTTAATCCATAACCATGTTTAAAACGATCGGGAATGCAATAATCTACATTTTTAAATCCTAGAGCCTTTAAAACCAAAAAAGCAATGGCCGTACTAGTAGCGCCATCAGTATCAAAATCTCCTACAATAATGATCTTTTCTTGTCTACGCCACGCCCATAATAACAAGTCTACTCCTTCATTAACACCAGATAGTGTTTCGTATGAAATTAAATTCTGCAGATTATAATCCAATTCTCTATTCGAAGCTATACCTCTACCATTATAAATACGATTTAATAAACTATTATCCGACAAATGATAATCAGTTAAAGGACGATAAACTATGTCAATATTCATAAATTAAATTCATAGATAAAAAATCAATTTTCCATTTAAGTCTTCTAAAATAATCCTCTTTAGTTCATTATCTTTATAGATAACCCTCTGAATAAATGTTGTTTGCTCACTTTTAACTTTTTTCCCAGAAAAAACTTCATTTAACCAAAACCATGGCACTTCGATACCTAATTGTTGTTTTGCTATTTCATTTATCGGACCACGCGCAACTAATTTTTGCTGATTCCAAATCCAAAGTTCATGCTTTTTTTTATGCAATAAAACCGAAATACTACTAGACCAATCATAAATTTTAAAAAAAAAATCATCACCCTGACTTGCCCAAGCAAATTTTAACCACCCATTATATGCATCCGTTACAACACGCAAAGAACCATGGCGCTGCCAAATAAAAGCTTGATTTCTATTAGAAACACAACCACTTATTATAAAAATTAACAAAATACTGAAAATCCAATTAAATCTCTTTTTCATATTTTATTAACATTGATAAATCTAAAGGAATGACCTGTTTAGTTAATTCACCCATCGACAAATAATCTATTTTTAAATCCAAATAATCATCTAAATTATCCAAAGTAATTCCCCCGGACACTTCTAATAATTTCTTGGAAACATTTAACTTAATAACCTCCTTGATATCCGCAATTCTAAAATTATCCAACATAATAATATCCGCTGCAGTATCCTGTGCTGCTACAAACTCATCAATGTTTCTTACTTCTACTTCAATTTTAATCTTAGGATATAACTTTCTAGCTCGATAAACTGCCTCTTTAATAGATCCAATAGCAGCGATATGATTTTCCTTAATCAAAACCATATCAAAAAGACCAAAACGATGATTATGTCCACCTGAAACATTTACAGCCCTTTTTTGCGCAAAACGCAAACCAGGAATAGTTTTCCTTGTATCTAATAAAAGTACTTTACTATTAGCAAATTTTTGCTTCACATTTCTTGCAAAAGAAGCAGTTCCTGATAAAGTTTGCAAAAAATTCAAAGCTGTTCTTTCAGCAGCAAGCAATACCCTAGCATTACCCTTAACTTCGCAAACTACTTTACCAACTTCGACTTTATCTCCTTCATTACAATACCACTCAATCTCTACATGGCAATCTAATATCTTAAAACTTTTCTCAAAATACAAAAATCCAGATACAACACCAGCACTTTTAGCAACAACAACCGCACTAGCTTCCAAATTTTCATCTATCAACTGCCCGGTCAAATCTCCATGTAATTTACAACCCACCCCTAAATCTTCTTCAAGAGCTAATCTAACAAGATTTATTACGCTGTTCACCAAGCACATTACCTCCTTTCCTACGACGTCGTTCTAATCCAATAATAGTAGAAAATATACCGTAAAAAACGTAACTTCCGAAAAATAACAATAAAGTTTCTGCAGGACTAATAAATAAACAAACCAACCCTACCGCCATTAACAAAACCATCACAAACTTCACTGTTTTGGTTAATTCCATTGCCTTAAAACTATAGAAACGAATATTACTAACCATTAACACTGCACTCAATAGAGTAAAGAAAGTTAGCATAAAAATTACAGGCCTACCTTCAAAACCATATTTTTCAAAAACCCAAATCAAACCAACTACTAATGCTGCTCCTGATGGACAAGGCAACCCCTGAAAATACTTTTTATCATTAACCTTAATTTGGGCATTAAACCTAGCTAAACGTAAAGCAACACTTGCCACGTAAACAAAAGTCATACACCAACCAGGACGATCAAGAACATGCAACCCCCAGCAATACAACAAAATTCCAGGCGCAACAGCAAAAGAAACCATATCTCCCATGCTATCAAATTGCTCTCCAAAGGCACTCATAGTGTTAGTCAATCTAGCTACTCTACCATCTAACGAATCCAACAACATAGCAACAAAAATGGCAATGCACGCATTCTCAAAACTGCCATTAATCGATGATACCATAGCATACACACCCGCAAAAACAGAACTTAAAGTAAATAAGTTAGGCAAAATATAAATCCCACGATTAACCGCTTTATTCCTATCCACATCCACCTCTCTGATCTTTCTCACGTTCCTATTCTAATAGCAACCATAAAAAAAGCAAGAGTAGCTATATTTAATAATATTGTTACATAATAAACTTTCAGCACCTACTTTTGATTAATAACAAAAATAATCTAAAATCAAATAACCACACCTAAACAACACTAAATACATTTTAAAAAATTATTATTTTGATAAATTCCAAGTACCAGGTAAAAAATTAAAACTTAAAATAGCCTCCCGATCAATTAATAATGTATATTTAGGATCCTGAGGATGCTGATTAATCCTTAATTGCCAACTATATCCTTCTATTTCCGATAAATAATTACCGTTTTTTTCAATACCCAATTTATCCTTCTTTTGGAAATATTTTCCCAGATTCTTTTATAACTTTCTGGATAAAACTCTACAATTATTCCAAAATTATCTAATACTCTATTTAAATAATATTTTACTACGAATCTTGGAATCGTCATTCACTACCACCTTTCAGTAAAGAAGATTCAAATTCAACCGAATTGGTTGCTCCATTTACAACACCTTCTTTTTTCTTAACTTTTGGGCACATTTCTATTTCTACTGAATCCTTAACCTTAAAACTTACACGAGTTAGTGCAATTTTCGCATTTTCAACTACACTCATGCATTGTCGATTTTTTTCATTAACTATTGCTTTTGCCCTATCTAATAATGGACCATGCAACAAACCATTCGCATTTTCTGGATCTTCAAAAAATTCTTTAAACTGACCTACAATACTATTTTCTACCCCACTAGTCCGATCTTCATTAACTTGCCTCAAAAGATGATCATATACTAATTTCCTCAAATTATTAATTTCATCCAAACTATATACATGATTTTGATCGTTGTAACCGTTAACCGCATACAAAACAGCCGTATATAAACAATTACCATCCGGAGGAACTGATGCAATAATCTTACCTTGTTCATCTGCAACACTATAATGATCACCATTATAGTGTAAATGTATAACCTTGCGTTCCACATTTGGATCATGATTAATAGTCGGAATTTGGACATTATCCTAATGTATTACTATTTCTACATCATATATTTGCGACAAAGCACCCAATTCAATACTTCCTCCCCAAGTACGTCCTTCACCATCATTTAAAATGTCTCTTAAATGTAACTCTGTAACTTCATCTAAAAACCTGTTTTGTTCTTCATTAATTATTATGTTTTGTTTCAGGTCATTACTATGGGTATCCTTTTTTTTACTCACGTACTCTAATTGTTTAAGTCTACCTATTGTATTTTTACTTAACTCGGCATCACATTTTACCTTTAGCTCATTGAACAATAACTCAGGATCGTCACTTTCATCAAAATCACCATCATCAGACAATGTAAAACCATTCTCTGTTACTAACTGCAATATATTTTCATGTAAATTACACCTAGGAAAATTAATATACGTTATAGCTTCACCATTTAATATAAATGCTGCCCAACAACACTCCGCAAACGAAGTAACAAAATTACCATTTTTTTTATTAATTAATGCAGGAATAATTACTAACTTTTCCGCTTTTTTATCCATTATACCCTTCAACATTGCTTTAAATGCTGTTGTATTAATGCAAATAAAAGGAACCTTAGGTAATGACTTAATAGAAAAATAACTAATTTTATCATGATTACTATCTTTAATTTCATTTATTTTATTTATAAGTCTAACACCTACATCCAATATGTTAAAAAAATTGCTCTTACCTTTAAAACTATCACTTTTCAAAACACCTCCATAATATTCTGCAATACCGTCCCTATAATTATAACCATACTCTTCAAAGAAATTATATATTTTATTGCTATATTTCTTACATATTTCGTCGAAAAAATATTCTAGTTCTACACAAAAACCCTTATAATTAAACGCTCCATTGTTACATTTTTTACCAATATACATAAATTGCTGCACAGGAAGAGACTCAGCTCCATGTAACAAAAGTTCCATTAACATAAAATGCACTAATGAACTTTTGCTTGATTCATAAACAATTGCTAAAAACATATGGAAAGTTAACATATTAACTTTCTCCCCAGAAATAAAATTAGAAATACTCTCTACTAAAAATAAAAAATCTTCACTATATTTTTCATGATCTTTATATGCTTCTTTTCCAGCATACGAACATCGACATTCAATTTTATCACATTTATATTTTTTAAATTTGGTTGCATACGACTGTATGGATCCTTAAATTCATATATCTTTATCGTATCATCTCCTTTTTCATCTTTCTCCAAAATCCCTTCTAATTCTGAATACAATCTTCCATCGATGCTATCACAAAAAATAAGAGCTTTACCATCCTTTATGATACCATGAACATTTCCATTTTTGTAAATAATCAATTTACAGTATTCATTTTCATTATACCTCAATTTCATCAACCATGGTTCGCAAGCAGATTTTACAACATTATATCCACCATTGTCATTCATTTGACAATTTACTGCAATTGTTAACCATTGACGAACTTGCAATATCAAACTATTCAATAAATACATAGCCCTTAAATTTTTGGCATCTCTAGATTCAGAGTATACACCGTAAATACAACGCTCAATTTTTTCAATCAAATTACTTTCTCGTGGATTCATACTAAATTAAATCTCCCATTTCAAAAGTCGTACTGCCAAACAACATATCGAATAAATACCCCGTACGAAGATCTTCTTTATCATCAAAATTTTTTTTATTTTCATAACATCCAGTATAATTACCATGATACTGTAAACAAATTCTTATACATACATCAATGCTAGCAGATTCACCAATACACTGTATCTCATGCCC
>JAZNNJ010000026.1:0-41062 GCA_045580225.1 Gammaproteobacteria bacterium
CAAAACTGGAAGATGAGGAAGAATGCAAAGATAAAGATATTATTTTAGTCAGTCCTGATAATGAGAAAATTTTAAAAAATCAATTCGCTTCAGTAATGGAAATAAAAAGCGTAGATGAAGAAATATCTGAAAAATTGTTAACTTTATTGGATGCAAATATTGCAGAAAATAATGTAGTAGAGAAAAGTTTTGAACAAGATAAAGAAGCAGAAGAATTGCTAACACCAAGTGACAATAGTGTCTTGATTAATGGCTCAAATGAAGATAATGATATTTTTCAACAACATTTTGAAAAAAATAAACCCTTATTAGATGAGGAACAAAAGCAAAATATTGAAAAAGTATGTAGATTATCGGAAAACACTAACAACAAAGAAGAAGTATTTAAAAAAATATTTTCTGTTTGCGAAGATGAACCTGCTAGTTTGTCTATTATCTACACAAATTTAAAAAATGATAAATTGATCAAGTCAGCGTGTAAAGAGGTTTACGAAGCAATGTCGAATAGGTATGCTATTCAATCGCGCAGAGGAGAAAATAAACCGTTATCATTTTTTACATGGTTAACACGAAAAGTTAAGGAGTACTATTTACGGGTTAGAATTGTAAACTATATCCAACCTGGGCATATTACTTTAAAGGTAGCACCATTAAAAGATTTGCGCAAAAGTTTAGAAGTATTGCATTCTTTAGCGAACAGTCAGCAAGCAGGATTAAAAGAAAGTGATAGCACGAAAGAGGCATTAAAAGATCGTTGTGATAAAATAAGTAATTTTATTGCAGAATGTGATAATTTTCTTGATGACGAGAAAAAAAATAGTAATGAATTGAATTTATAATGGGGATGATCATTTTAAATGATTCATGTAGTATTATTAGTCTAATCAAGTCCATTATTGATGTATTTTAGATTATGCCTAGTTTTTTAATAGGTGTAATAAGGTAGATTATTATAATTATTAAAGATATACAGATAATTTAAATGATTAGTAGAGATCCAAATTAATTTAGTTATAGTATCTAAATCTAAAAATTTAGGAATAAATATTGGTAATGATATGAAGTTATCTTACTAGGAACATATAAATCGGATAATTGTGCAATAATGTCGATTAAAATGGTGTTAGTTAGTATTTTGTCGAAATTATGTTAAAGTACGAAGTTTTTTGTTAACTTAAATAGGTTTGGAAATTTTTGTCATACATTTAGGGTAATAGTAAATTAGTAGGTTCTTGTAAATATAAAAAACATTAATTCATGAACTTTAATATCAATTTTAGTTTAAAAAATTGCTAATAATTCTTATTACCCGAATTTTAAGTTGTTATGTATTTACGAATTTTTGCATTATTTAATAACACATTCTGTGTAAAGCTACTTATGATTGTTCCATAAAAAAAATTAAATTACCTATTTAACATTAACAAATAATTACATTAATTATAATGTTGACATTGGTAAAATTTTATGTAATATTATTTTAATAAAAATTTTGTATATTTTTTAAGTGATTACTACTTTTGGAGAAGAAAATGAAAAAGTTACAAGTTGAAGACTTCATAAAAATTACTGGCGGCGGGTGTTTTTGTTATTGTCGTTCTAGGCGCAGTATTGCAAATATAAATATGCTGTATGTTAATGAAGTAGAAAATATAGATGAATGTTATAAGGTATGTGATCATCAAAACGAAAGTTTGCCTTATTATGGTATGGGTGACTGTTATAGCGGTTTATTTATACTCGATTATCCTGAATTTGCGTCGCCATATCTCATTAATGTTTTTAAATATATTAATGGTGGTTGGAAACAAAAGTATAATGAAGAAAAGTAAGTATGGATGAGGTAATTAATTTATTAAAATCACTGATTTCACAAGTTCGTGCTGGATTAGGATTAGGTATAAATATTAATACTGGATTGTATAGTTATAAACAAAGGGATGGCTTTTTTTTTATCCCTTTAATATTATCTAAAGAGCAGCAGGAGTTGTTAGGATTAGAACCTACTTTTTCAATATCATTGATTATATCAGGAAGTGATTCTTATTTAAGAGGAGCAAAAATAGAAGATAAAAGTTTTATTTGCGAAATAGGTATAAATGAAAAAGAAAAAATAATGGTAGGTAATAAAATAAAATGCAACGGTAAAGATGTTAATGTTACACCAATACCAATTAGTGTTGATTACGATAATAATCCTGGTTGTGATATTAAAAGATGTCAAATTCCTGTTAATGCTCTTTTGGAAGTAATAAAAGATTTTGTTCATATTAATGATTCTGTCTATAGCGGTTTTAAACAACATGAATATAGTAAGGTAAACGATGTAACTCGGCGTATTTTACAATTTTTAGCATTAATATTTGAATGTGCTAGAAATCCTTTTTTATATGAAAATGTTCTAAAAACGTTGTCATCAAATAATTTATTTTTATCCTACGATTTGTTAGTGTCGGTTGGTCAAAAATGGGGTAATGGTGTCGGAATTGGGGATAAAACTAGTGCAGATATGATAATGAAGAAATTTAATGTTCCTTGTGATGAGGGTATTGTTGTTGAACAGTACCGCCGTTTATGCAAATTAGCTATGATAAAAGAACATATAGAATATTTGAGTAGTGAAGGAATTAAAAGTTTTTTAGAATGTTATCATAATATTGAAAATTCTGAAAAATTTATTGAAACACATGACAAGAAATTAAATGAACTTCTGGGATGTATTGTGACAGCAAAAGGTAGAAAAGAAACAAATATTAAAAATATTTCTGAAGTACTTAGAGGATTTATTAATACACAAGGAGTCACTGTAGATTATATATCTGGATTGATAGATATTGCTTTGAAACACAATGTAATCAGTGATTTATTTGTTTCTTTAGAAAAAAAAGGTTGTTCCGATACAGGTTTTTATAAAAAAATACTAGAGAATCTAGCAAATCAGTTTTTTGTCCAAATGTCTAATAAAAATATGGAATTAATGGTTCAATTTGCAAATAGACACGGTACTGTTCAACTTTTGTTGGAAGCTTTGGAAGGTAGATGGCAAAAGGCACATGCAAAGCGTGAAGATAGTTCGTATTTATTAAGAAATGAACTTAAAGAGTTAATTATTTTGATTAATGAAAATAATCTAGTTGATGTATGTAGTTTTATAAAGTGTAATAGTAAATTCTTTTTTCAAGAAGAAGATAATTTTATTGTAAATTTAGTATCTTTTGCTAAAGAATATGAAATTTTAGATAAAATATTAGCAGTAATTGTTCAGCAATCAGAAAAATCAGAAAGAAAAGATTTATTTCAGAAAAATATTATAAAGCTTTCAAAAAAATGCGAGGTAATTCCAGAAATGATTGAAGCCTTGAGTAGAAAAACGGTTGGCAAAGAACTTCATACTGTGGGGGAATACGAAAATAAAGAGTCAATAATGGAAGATTTGGTTACCGCATTAAAGGATGAGCTTTCGGAAAAAACAAAAACCGTTACTCAACAACAAGCTGTTAATCCACAGCAAGTAAGTAATTTTAACAATTTATTAGCAAGAGCCGAGGAAGCAATTAAATTTCTTGATGAATCGTGGTGTAAATCTTTGATTGAACCCATTGTTGAAGCAGCACGAAGTGCTGTTATGGAAGCTGGAAATAAATTAAAAAAATTAGGTTATAAATAAAAAATATTATGAATTTTAATATTCTAAATAGTGGTTTTAATTTACTTTGGAGAATGAAATGAAAAAATTAGAAGCTAAAGATTTTGTAAAAATTAATGGTGGGTGTTTTTGTTATTGTTTGACGGAACCATTTGATAGATCAATGCCTACTATTTTTGTAGATGAAGTTAGTAGCAAGGATGAATGTAGAGATATATGTTATAGGAATGAGAGTTTACCATATTATGGGGGAGGTGATTGTTATAGTGCATTATTAATCCCTGATCATTTTGATAAATTATCTAAAAGTACACAAGATAGAATTAATTATCGAAATGGTGGTTGGAAAATGAGCAAAATTCATTATATGAAAGGGGATTATTCTGAACTTTTTTAATGTGATTATTTGGTATCGTGTGTCATGAACAGTGATAATTTGGAAGATTTAGTTGGTAATTTATGTGATATAATTTTAAGAGTAAGAACAGCATTAAAATTAGAAATAAATGAGGAAACTGGTTTGTATTGCACTTCTTATAGTGGTGAGGTTGCGAGTACTAGTGCCCAAAAAGAGTCGTGTGTGGTACGTACGTTAGAATACGATAGTAGCAGTGATATCAGTGTGCTTAAAGGCGAAAATATACAAAATCAACTGGCAAAACTGGCACAAAGTGAAGGGAAGCAACATCAACTGGTGGAAATTTCACTGTGTGATATTATAAAAAAGCAAGTTTATCTAATTGTAGATATGCCCACAACATATTTATGCGGCATTCGTAAAGGGGATGAATATTATCATATTGGTAACGATGACGATTGTGTTGTTACGATTTTAAAAAAATGTAAAGCGTCCAAAGAACTTTCTTCTAGTGCGGCATATGACGACCATGATGAAATGTTGTGGAATTGGTCAGCAAATTATAACCAAAACTTGATGAACTTTTTTGGTAAGTGCACACTTCTTAGTCCTTCAATACTAAGTGATCAAGATATATCAAAAATTAGTAAGAAACAATTAGATGAATTCATTGCTTTAGTATTTGAATTAGCTAGGCATCCTGGTTTATATAATAATGTTATTAAATCATTAAAAAATCCTAATGGAACTTTAGACATAAAGCAAATAATAAATGTTGGAAAAGAATGGAATAAAGGAAATGTATCTGAAACTAAAGTTAATTCTTGCAAAGAGTATGATCTAATCAATAGTTTGGGCAATTTAGGAGATGTATTATGCGCTAGTTATATAAAATTATCTAAAGGTTATCAAAATGTAGATAGATTATTTTATTACGCTATATGTCAATATCATATGATTTTGGACAATATACAATATTTGGGTTCGGATGGTCAAAATAAAGACGTTCAAAAAGCATTAGAAGATTACATAAACTCAATGAGTGAATTATCTACAATGCTGAAACAAGAAGATTTAACAGAAAGGGATAATCTAGTAAAGTTGCTTAAAGAAATGGTCAAAAATAGCGATTCTCAAAAGTCGCTTAAAAGTTTATTAAACAAGATCAAAGATAATAAAAATCAAAGTAAGTCGCTATTGCCTGCAAATTTATTGGGGCATTATGTAAGTGTTCAAGAAATAACCTATGAAAATGTTTTTTATTTAACAGAAATTGCATTGAAATATAATGTTTTTGATGAATTTATTAGAACATTAAAAGAGAATCAGAAGTTAGATGAAAAATATTTGAAAGAAATAATTTTAGCTATAAAAGGTACTGATCTTTTAAGAGACACTAAATGCAGTAGTTTAATGTATTTTGCATCCAGACATGATATTTTAACTCAAATGTTAAAACTACTCTTTGATGAAAATGATAAAATAGCTGAAAGATTTAATAAAATTATGAAGGTCATGGTAAATAAAATCAACGTTAAAGATATACTGGAGATTATTTACACAAAATATAGCTTAGATGAGGTAGTTAATTTTGCTAAAGAGCAAAAAATTGTTCCACAAATGTTGGAAATGTTTCTTGGTAAACAATTGTTTAATGAGACAGCAAATGATATAGGAGCGAGGAATATAATAGCGTTTGCGAAACAATACGAGTTAATTCCAGAAATGATTAAAGTTTTAACTGATCAGTTTGGGAAATTTGCTTTACCGGTTGGCAAAGAACTTCATACTGTGGGGAAATACGAAAATAAAAAGTCAATAATGAAAGATTTGGTTACCGCATTAAACAATGAGCTTTCGGAAAAAACAAAAACCGTTACTCAACAACAAGCTGTTAATCCACAGCAAGTAAGTAATTTTAACAATTTATTAGCAAGAGTCGAAGAAGCAATTAAATTTCTTGATGAATCGTGGTGTAAATCTTTGATTGAACCTATTATCGAGAAAGCACGGGCTGCTGTTAGTGAGGCTAAAAGTAAATTAAATCTTGGTAGCCCTAAATAGATAGTATAAGATAGCAGTTGAATTCATAAATAATCTGATTTAGTATGAGATATATTTTAATGTAAAATAATGTTATGCGTAAAACAATTAAGGAACTTTTAATGGATTTAACTCAGGGTACTGAAGTATTAGTTTCCGGATGGGTTAAAACTAGGCGGGATTCAAAATCTGGAGTATCGTTTTTAAATATTTCAGACGGTTCGTGTTTTCAGAGTTTACAGGTAGTTATTCCTGATAGTGTAGATAATTATCATAGTGAAATTTTACGTTTAACAACGGGATGTTCAGTACAGGTAATTGGTACGCTGGTTGATTCCCAAGGAAAAGGACAGCAAATAGAAGTGCAAGCTAAAGAAGTAAAAGTTTTAGGATGGGTGAGTAATCCGGAAACTTATCCTATAGCTGCTAAACGACATACTTTAGAGCACTTAAGAGATCATTTACATTTGCGAATTAGAACAAATACAATCGGTTCGGTTATGAGGATACGTCACGTAATTTCTATGGCGATCCACCGTTTTTTTGATCAAAATAATTTTTTCTGGGTCCATACTCCGATCATTACTTCTAGTGATTGTGAAGGAGCAGGGGAAATGTTTAGGGTAAGTACCTTAGATTTAACTAAAGTTTCTCAAAATTATAGTAAAGATTTTTTTGGTAAAGAGTGTTTTTTAACTGTTTCCGGACAATTAAATGTAGAAAGTTATTGTGAAGCATTAGGACGGGTTTATACTTTTGGTCCTACTTTCAGGGCGGAAAATTCTAATACCAGCAGACACTTAGCGGAATTTTGGATGGTAGAACCTGAAATTGCTTTTGCTGATCTTGATGATAATGCTCGCTTAGCAACAGAATTATTGAAGTATGTTGCTAAAATTGTGTTGTTGGAATCCAAAGAAGAAATGATGTTTTTTGAAAAATATATTGATCAGCAATGTATTAATCGTTTAGAAAATATTTTAAATAGTGAATTTATTAATTTGGATTACCAAGAAGCTATAAAGTTACTATTAGATTCTAAGTATAGTTTTGAAGTACCAGTGGTTTATGGAATGGATTTACAATCGGAACATGAACGCTTTTTAACTGAACAAATTATTAAGCAGCCGGTAATTTTAAAAAATTACCCTAAAGAAATTAAAAGTTTTTATATGCGCGTTAATGATGACCAAAAAACAGTGGCGGCTATGGATATTTTGGTTCCAGGAATTGGTGAAATTATTGGGGGCAGCCAACGTGAAGAACGTTTAGATGTTCTAGAGAATAGAATGAGAGAATTAAATATGGATCTTTCTTTATATCAGTGGTATTTAGATTTAAGACGTTATGGTTCAGTTTATCATGCCGGTTTTGGATTAGGTTTAGAACGATTAATTATGTACGTTACCGGAATGAATAATATTAGAGATGTAATTCCATTTCCTCGTTTTCCAAAGCATGCGGATTTTTAGGTAATTTATGTTAGATAATTTTTTAAAAAATTGTGTTGAAATAATTGGTGATAAAGATTTATTGCTTAACCAAGATAAGGTACTTAGTATCAAATTTGGTATGGATCCTACGGCTCCTGATTTACATTTAGGACATACGGTAGTATTAAATCAATTACGTCGTTTTCAAGAAATAGGCCATTTAGTAAAAATTATTATTGGTGATTTTACTGCTATGATTGGAGATCCTAGTGGTAAAAATGCTTTGAGGCCTCCTTTAAGTCGGGAAGAAGTTTTGAAAAATGCCGAAACTTATCAGAAACAATTATTTAAAATATTGGATAGAAATTCAACAGAAATTTATTTTAACTCTAAATGGTTTGATAAATTTTCCTCTTTGGATATGATTAAACTTAGTGCTAGGTACACAGTAGCTAGAATGTTGGAAAGAGATGATTTTGAAAAACGTTATCATAACCAAAGTCCTATCGCTGTTTGCGAGTTTTTGTATCCTTTATTGCAAGGATATGATTCAGTAGTATTGCATTCAGATGTTGAAATTGGCGGTAATGATCAGAAGTTTAATTTGTTGGTTGGAAGAGAATTACAGAAACGTTATGAGCAGAATCCTCAGATTGTTATAACGATGCCGTTATTAGAAGGTTTAGATGGCGAAAAAAAGATGTCTAAATCTTTAGGGAATTATGTAGGTATAGATGAAAATCCGGAAGTAATGTTTGGAAAGTTAATGTCTATTTCAGACCAATTAATGTGGCGTTATTTTGATTTATTAAGTTTTAAACCAGTTAAAGAGATTGAGAACTTGAAAGTTCAGGTAAAAAAAGGGTTAAACCCTCGGGATGTTAAGTATATATTGGCTTTGGAAATAGTGGAACGCTTTCATAATGCTGGACTAGCAATTCGAGCTAAAAAAGCATTTATTGAAAGATTTCAAAAACAGCAGCTCCCCGAATTTATTCCGGAAGTAGTATTAAACATTAATTCAGAAATTAAGTTAGTCCAGGCATTAAAAACTACCCAATTAACAGAAAGTACTTCATCTGCACGTAGGTTAGTACAACAAGGTGGAGTTAAGATTGACAATACTAAAATTGCTGACATTGATTTAGTTTTGCATGCAGGAAAGTATTTGATACAGTGTGGAAAACATAAATTTTTAAAATTGCGTTTAGTTAATGATAAAATATAATTACGGTAGTATTTTTGTGGTGGTTTCTTACAGTCATTAAAACTATTGCGTTTTAAAAAAATGAGTTTATACTCAATAAAAGTTGTATTTTATTTCTATTTTATTTCTATAATTTTCAAGCGGAGCATTTATGCATAGTGAAGATTCATTGGGTGTTTTTTCAATTGATGAAAATCTTGCTGTTTCTCAAAAAACAGAACAAAGTGATAGTGAAAGTGTTAATAACGAAGTTGGAGATGCTACTACAGAAGCAGCAGTAATAAAGAAACGTGGAAGAAGTAAAGGAACTGGTTTATTGCTTAAGAGTATTGAGATAGATAATACTATCGTTGATGAAAATAATGTTAGTACGGTTAGTTTAGATGAAAATATTAATACGCAAACTAAAGTTATTAAAAAGGTAAATTTTAAAGGGGGAAATAACCGTAAAATTTTTAATAGGCCATTGGCAACTAATATAGTTATTAATACAGAAAAAACAGAACAACAGAAAAAAGCCATTTCTGAATTTAGAATTACTGATTTAGCTGAATTAAAAGCTAAATCGCCAACAGAATTAATGAACCTAGCACAAGAATTTGGCATAGAAAATGTAGCTCGTTTACGAAAACAAGAGTTAATTTTCGCTATCTTAAAAGTTTGCATGCAGCATAATAAGGACATTTATAGCCATGGTGTATTGGAAATTTTACCGGATGGATTTGGTTTTTTACGTTCGAGTGATAGTTCATATCTAGCTGGGCCAGATGATATTTATATTTCTCCTAACCAAATTCGTAGATTTAATTTACGTACCGGAGATACATTAAGTGGTAAAATTAGACCGCCAAAAGATAACGAACGTTATTTTGCATTGTTTCAATTAGAAAAAATTAATTTTGATACACCAGAAGAAGCGATGCATAAAATTTTATTTGAAAATTTAACTCCTTTATTTGCTGAACAACGCTTAAAAATGGAGCAAGGGAATGGTTCAGCTGCAGATTTAACAGCTAGAATAATCGATTTGGCTGCTCCGATCGGAAAAGGACAGAGAGGTTTAATAGTATCTCCTCCCAAAGCTGGAAAAACTATCATGTTGCAGAATATTGCTCATGCTATTACTGCTAACCATCCAGAATGTTATTTAATCGTATTATTAATTGATGAGCGTCCAGAAGAAGTTACAGATATGGCACGTTCGGTAAAAGGAGAGGTATTAGCTAGCACTTTTGATGAACCCGCAACTCGTCACATACAAGTTGCAGAGATGGCTTTAGAAAAAGCAAAACGTTTAGTTGAACATAAAAAAGACGTAGTTATTTTATTAGATTCCATTACTCGTTTAGCCAGAGCATATAACACGGTAGTACCTGCATCTGGTAAAGTTTTAACAGGTGGTGTAGATGCCAATGCTCTTCAAAAACCTAAGCGTTTTTTTGGTGCAGCGCGTAATATTGAAGAGGGAGGAAGTTTAACTATTTTAGCTACGGCCCTGATTGATACCGGTTCTAAGATGGACGAAGTTATATATGAAGAATTTAAAGGAACAGGAAATATGGAAATTCATTTAAATCGTCATATTGCAGAGAAGCGGGTTTTCCCGGCAATTGATATTAATCGTTCTGGAACAAGACGCGAAGATTTAATTGTTTCACCGGAAGAATTACAAAAAGTTTGGATTTTACGAAAAATTCTCCATTCGATGGATGAAATTGCGGCAGCAGAATTTTTAATTGAACGATTAAAAGGATCTAAAACCAATTTAGATTTTTTTGCAGCAATGAAAAAAGGTTAATTATGTGCGGTATAATTGGAATAGTGGGTAATAAATCTGAAGCGATTACTAATTTTTTGGTGAATGGTTTAAAAGCATTAGAATACCGTGGTTATGATTCTGCTGGGGTAGCATTTATTAGCGAGCAGAATTTAAGAGTCATTAAAACTACTGGTAAAGTTAGAGAATTAGCAGAGTTGCTTCGTAAAGAAAAAATATGGACCGATATTGGTATTGGACATACTCGCTGGGCAACCCATGGTAAACCGAGTGAAATTAATGCTCATCCTATCTCGGTAGATAATCTTGCTATTGTTCATAACGGCGTAATTGAAAATTATCAAATATTAAAACAACAATTATTAGCTAAAGGTATAGTTTTTAGAAGTGATACTGATTCGGAAGTTATAGTACAGATGATCGCTGATTTTTTAAGGCAAGGTAATAAATTAATGGAAGCAATTAAATTAACAGTTGCTCAATTAAGAGGTTCATATGTTTTTGCTTTGTTATCTAATGATAATCCTGAATTTATATATGCTGTTAAAAAGGGAGGTAATCCTTTAGTTGTTGGATTAGGTCGGGAAGAAAATTATTTGGCTTCAGATGTACATGCTTTACATAAATATACTAATCGTTTTATTTGGCTAGAAGATGGAGATTTGTTGATTTTAAGCCGCCAAACAATTAAAATTTTTGATCAATTTGAGAACGAAGTTAGCCGAATAGAACGGGAAGTATTACCTACCAAAACGCACGATGATGACCTGGGTTTATATGAACATTATATGCAAAAAGAAATTTTTGAACAACCATTGGTTTTTACTAAAAATACAGCTCAATTAGATTATTCTAGTATTTTAAAAAGATTTGGTGGTAACAAGTTTGAAGAATTATTATCTAAAATTAAAATTATACATTTAGTAGCTTGTGGATCTAGTTATCATGCTGCATTAGTTGCTAAATATTGGTTAGAAGCGGCTGGAATAGTAGCTAGCGTTGAAATAGCTAGTGAATATCGTTATCGAGCAGTGGTAGTTTTGCCTAATACTTTATTTATTACTTTATCGCAATCGGGGGAAACTGCTGATGTTATAGCGGCCTTACATAAAGCAAAACAAATGAATTATATATCAACCTTGGCTATCTGTAATGTTTTTGAAAGTACGATTGTTCGGGAATCTCAGTTTGCATATTTGATTGAAGCTGGTCATGAAATAGGGGTAGCTACTACAAAGGCATTTACTGCTCAATTATTAGGTCTTTGGTATTTAACTCAATTTTTTAGGATAGATAGGAATTTTAATGTAGTTATTCATTTAAATACATTAACTGAACAGATATTAACTTTAGAGCCAAAAATAATTAAATTGGCTAAACTTTTAAAAAAGGCTAATAATGTTTTTTATTTAGGAAGGGGAGTTAATTCTCCTATAGCGATGGAGGGAGCTTTAAAATTAAAAGAAATTTCATATTTACATGCGGAAGCTTATCCAGCAGGAGAACTAAAACACGGCCCTTTAGCATTGATAGATTCTAAAGTATTCGTAGTTGCTTTATTACCTAATGATGGATTACATGAAAAAATGATTGCTAATTTACAAGAAATAAGTTCGCGAAGTGGAAAAATTTTACTATTTGCAGACCAAACTTTATATGGTTTAGTGCATAAAGATTGGTTTTTATGCCCTATGCCAGAAGTAAACATTGAATTGGTACCAATTGTATATACAATTGCTTTGCAATTATTAGCCTACCATGTTGCTGTTTTAAAGGAAGTAGATGTTGATCAACCTAGAAATTTAGCTAAGTCTGTAACGGTAGAATAAAATAAGTACTTGAAAGTTTCATAATTTTGTGTTTACACTTGTCACCATAATATTATTATTTTGTATGAGGAAATAGTTTATGTTAACTGTTGAAGAAAGAGTAAAAGAAGTTATAGCAAAAAGTTTAGATATTGCAGATAAGGATAGTATTACTGGAAATTCTTCGTTTGTTGATGATTTAGGAGCAGATTCTTTAGATTCTGTAGAGCTGGTTATGGCATTGGAAGAAGAATTTGGCGCAGAAATTTCAGATAGCGATGCTGAAAAGCTTGTTACAGTTCAGCAAGCAATTGATTATATTACAGAGAAATTAGAAAAAGGGGGAGAATAAAATAATATGAAACATCGCCGAGTAGTAGTTACAGGTTTAGGGATGGTTACACCAGTTGGTTTGGATGTTAATTCGTCATGGAGTGCTTTAACTGCTGCTAAGAGTGGTGTTCGTAAAGTTAAGGCTTTCGATAGCGATGTTTCAAATTTTCCAATTAAAATTGCAGCTGAAGTACAGGATTTTGATCCTACTCCGTACTTTGATTTTGAACCTCGTTATATTCGTAAGGGTGAACTTTTTGTGCAGTATGCGGTTGCCGCTGCATCACAGGCAGTTGAGGATGCCGGATTAGAAATAAATGAAGTTGAAGCACCTTTAGTTGGAGTTTCAATAGGAGCGGGAATGGGCGGATTAACTTCCATTCAACGTAACCATGATGCTTTTCAAAGGCGCGGCATTAAAGGAATTTCTCCATGGTTTATTCCTTATGGAATTACAAATATGGTTCCTGGTTTAGTTGCAATGAAATATCATTGTTTGGGGCCTAATTTTTCTTTAGTAAGTGCATGTAGTACTGGTGCGCATAATATAGGAAATGCTGCTCGTTTGATTAGTTATGGTGACGTTGACGTAATGATTGCAGGTGGTTGCGAAATGGCAACTTCAGCATTGGGATTTGGTGGATTTGCAATTCTTCATGCATTGTCTCGTCGTGAAGTTGCTCCTGAGTTAGCTAGTTGTCCTTGGGATAAAGAACGTGATGGTTTTGTTTTTGGTGAAGGAGCAGGTGTACTTATATTGGAAGAATATGAGCACGCTAAACGTCGAGATGCAAGAATTTATGCGGAATTAATAGGATACGGTGCTAGTGATGATGGGTTTCATGCAACTTTGCCAGAAGAAGATGGTTTGGGAGCATGTTTAGCTATGCAACGAGCATTAGAAGATAGTGGTTGTAATTTTGATCAAGTGGGTTACATTAATGCACATGCTACTTCTACCTGTAAGGGAGATATCGTCGAAGTGCGAGCTATTAAGAAGTTATTTGGAGATCATGCTAAACGGTTAATGGTATCTAGTACCAAATCAATGTTTGGTCATCTTTTGGGAGCAGCTGGTGCGGTAGAGGCTATTGTTACGATTTTGAGTTTATATCACCAGGTCATTACTCCAACAATTAACTTACATCATCCAGACGAAGAATGCGATTTAGATTTTGTGCCTTTAAATTCTAGAAAGGTAAAAGGAATTGATTTAGCTTTGAGTAATTCTTTCGGTTTTGGTGGTACAAATGCAAGTTTAGCTTTTAAACGGATATAGGTGTGAAGTTTGATTTTTGGCATTTAAAACTAAAAGTTTTTTTTTTATTTTATTAGGTATAGTTGCCCTTTCGGGTTCGTTTATAATCTGGAATCAGAAGCTAGTTTTGTTTCAAAGTGAAAAGATAGTAATTATTCCCGGAATGAGCGCCAAAGAAATATTAGCACAGTGTTATTTTATTAAATATCCTAAAGTTTTTAAATGGATATTAGCTATTAATGGTTATCAAAAACATTTGAAAGCGGGATGTTACTTGGTTATCCCTGGCATGAAAGCATCGGAACTTTTTAGTAATATTAAATTAGGCAAGGAAATACAAAACAAGTTTAAGATTATAGAAGGTTCTACTTTTAAACAGATTTTAGTATCTTTATCTACGGTTGCTGCTATAAATTATGATCTAGATAATTTTACTACTACTAAGCAAATCATGGAATATTTAGGTTTAGCTGGTATTGATCCAGAGGGTCGTTTTGCACCTGATACTTATTATTTTCTAGAAAAAGCATGCGCGTCACAAATTTTAAAAGTTAGTTACCTAAAACAAAAAGAACGATTAGATAAATGGTGGAAATATTACCACGGAGAAAAAATTTATAAATGTACCTACGAATGGTTAATTATTGCTTCTTGTTTGGAAAAAGAAAGCAAATATTATGATGAACAACGTTTAATCGCCGGGGTAATTTTAAGGAGATTAAAATTAGGTATGAAATTACAGCTTGATCCTACTGTAATTTACGGATTAGGTAAACAATATTACGGAAAATTAACTAAGCGCATGTTACAACAAAAAAATGGTTATAATACTTACATGAAATACGGATTACCAGTTACGCCAATTTGTATGCCAAGTGAATCAGCATTAAAAGCAGCATTACAACCAATAGACCTTGAATATTTATATTATGTGGCTAAACCTGATGGGCATCATTATTTTTCTAAAACCTACTTAGAGCATCAAAAGGCAATAAAAAAATATTTAATAAAAGGTAAAAAATGAATTATTTCTTTACATTGGAAGGAATAGAAGGAGCAGGTAAAAGTACAGTTAAAAATTTCTTTGAAGATTTTTTTAAAGTGCATAATTTACCTTATTTGATGACACGCGAGCCAGGTGGCACAAAAATTTCTGAAAAAATTAGACAAATTTTATTAGAAGAGCATCAAGAAAAAATGTTTAATGATACAGAATTATTACTATATTTTGCTAGTAGAGCTCAACATCTTAATCAAGTGGTTTTGCCTGCCTTAAAACAAGGCATGAATGTAATAAGTGATCGTTTTACAGAAGCTACCTTTGCTTATCAGTGTGGAGGACGGGGAATTGCTTGGGAAAAAGTTGCTATTTTGGAGCAATTAGTTCAGAAAAATTTTCGCCCCCATAAAATTTTTTTATTAGATTTGCCAGTAGAAATTGGTCTGTCTAGAATAAAAAATCGAGGTTATCTAGATCGTATTGAAAAAGAAACAGTATTTTTTTTTGAAAAGGTGCGTAAAACTTATTTAGAAATGGCAAAACGTTTCCCAAAACGTTTTCAAATTTTAGATGCAACTTTATCTTTGGATCTTCTAAAAAAAGAGATTTTTCAAATTTTAAAACAAATGTTTAATTTATAGTTTATTTCTAATTACTATAAAATTGATAAATTAATTGCAATATTTATAAGTAAAAAAAATTTTATAGAAGATTTTTAAGTAAAAATTTTAAATTTATTAGATAGTAATTTAACAAATAACTTTGAAAAAATAAAATCAAAATTATTCTTTCCATGAATTACCTACAGTAATATTTACCTTTAAAGGAACGTTTAAAGTAAGTACATTTTCCATGGTATCTTCAACAATTTTTTGTATTTCAAAAATTTTATCTTCTGGAATTTCTAATAATAATTCATCGTGAATTTGTAACAGCAAATTAGTCTCACTAAATTTTACTAAAGCATTATCTAATTTAATCATAGCTATCTTTATAATTTCAGCAGCACTACCTTGAATACCAGCATTAATAGCTAAACGTTCAGCAGCGCTTTTAAGATTAAAATTTTTAGCATTGATATCTTTAAGATAAAATTTTCGTCCTAAAATAGAAGTTACGTATCCATGTTGCTTTGCAAAATACTTAATATTTTGCATATAGGTTTTTACGTTTGGAAAACGTTCAAAATAAAAATTTATATAAGATTTTGCTTCGTGCAAAGTTACTCCTAAACGTTTAGCTAAGCCAAAAGGTGACATTCCATAAATCAATCCGAAATTGATAGTTTTTGCTTTTTGCCTGGCAATATCTTCAGGTAAACTAGGAAAAATTTCTTGAGCTACTAAAGAATGTAAATCAAGATTATTTTGATAACCTTCGATCATTAAAGGATCGTTAGATAAATGAGCCATAATTCGCAATTCTATTTGAGAGTAATCTGCGGACAATAGCTTTTTTCCTGCAGGGGCAATAAATAATTTTCTAAATAAACGACCATTAGTAGTACGAACCGGAATATTTTGTAAATTTGGATTAGAAGACGATAATCTACCAGTAATTGTTACATTTTGATGGAAGGTAGTATGTAATCGATTTTTGTTATCTAACAGATTAGGCAAAGGATCTAAATAAGTAGATTTTAATTTAGCTAGTTCTCGGTATTGTAAAATCAAAAGTATGATCGGATGAAAATCAATCAATTCTTCTAAAGTCTCTTCTGAAGTAGAAGGTTGTCCCTTAGGAGTTTTTTTAACTATTGGAAGTTTTAGGTTTTCGTATAAAATTTTTTGCAATTGATTGGGAGAATTCAGGTTGAAATCAGGAACTATTAAAAAAATTTTTTCAGATATTTTCTTTATTTTATTAGTAATGTCTAAATTTAGATAGTTATACCAATTAAGATCAACTAAAACTCCTTTTTTTTCCATACTAAATAAAATTTTGCTTAGCGGCTGCTCTATATCAATTAGTATTTTACGCAAATTATCATCTAAATTTATTTTTTGATAAATTTGCCAAATTATCCATGCTGACTTCTCTAATTCATAATTTATATTTAATAAAAATTTAGCTAATTTTTTTAAATCTGTATTGTTTTGATTGGAATCTACTAGGTAATTAGCTAAGTTTATGTCAATAATTTTTTCTGGTAAATTTTCTACAAAATTTAAAGTATATTTTATATCAAAAGTTAATTTGAGCGAATTATTTTGCGACAAAATTTTATTAATTAATTTAAAATCTTGAGTTACGAAAAATTTTTCTTTCACAGCAAAAACTACCGTTTGTTTATTTATGAAGTAAAAAGCAAATAATGGGGCATTAATTAAAAAATCACCGTTAGATTGTGCAATAGCTGAGGAAAAAGGTTCTGTTAACTCATCTAACCACACTTTAAAATTATAACGGTGATAAAGTTCTTTTAAAAGAGGTAAACAAGGTGGTTTAACTGTCAATTCTTCCAAAGAAAAATTTAATGATACATCTCTCTTTAACGTAATAAGTTGTTTAGTTACTAAAAAAAAAGGAATTGCTTTTTTTAAATATTCACCAATTTTACCTTTAATTTCATCTTGATGCTCAAGTAAACTATTTAAATCACTATATTGATTTAACCATTTAACGGCAGTTTTAGGACCTACTTTTTCTACTCCTGGAATATTATCGCTACTATCTCCTATTAGCATTAAATAATCAACTATTTGGTCAGGACGTACAGAATAACGTTCAATTACTTTTGCAATATCTAATTGCTCATTATTCATAGTATTCAATAGATTAACTTGCGAATTAACTAATTGCATTAAATCTTTATCTCCGGTCGCGATTAAAACCTCCCAATTTTTATTTACTGCTTGTTCAGTAATCGTAGCGATAACATCATCTGCTTCTACGCCAGGTTCAGAGATTAAAGTAACACCCAAAGCTTTAATTAACTCGGGTAACGCTTTTATTTGAAAAATAAGTTCATCTGGTAAAGTCTTGCGATTGGCTTTATATTGCGGATATATGTTATGACGAAAATTTTTACTAGGATGATCGATAATGACTGCAAAATAATCATAGACTTCCTCTCTCATTAATTTTCGTAGCATATTAAGACAACCATACAATGCTCCCGTTGGTTCTCCAATTTGATTACTTAAAGAGGGTAAAGCATGAAAAGCACGATGAAGATACGAAGAACCATCTACTAAAATTATTTTTGTCATGTTAACATATGATTTAATCAAAAAATATACGAGGCAGATTATGCAACAGCTAACGGCAATTTTCAATACGTTAGAACAATTAAAGAAAGAAAAGAATAATTTTTCCTTTAATAATTATCCAGATTTTGCGAGTAATGATTATCATTTAGCTAGAAATTTTTTATTAGCGTACCAACGAAATGAAGATACATTTCGTACTTATCGGAGAGAACTAGAACGTTATTTGCAATGGTTATGGGTTATTAAAAAACAGTCTTTATTAACCATAAAAAGAGAAGCAATAGAAGAATATTTTAGTTTTTGTCAAAATCCTCCAATATCTTGGATTGGTAAAAGACAAGTAGCACGTTATATTTTAAAAAATGGCATTGAAATTCCTAACCCAGATTGGCGTCCGTTCGTTAGAGAATTACCTAAAATAAAAGCTAGAGGTATGGTTAAAACTGAATTTTTATCAGAAGCAGCTTTAAAAATTATTTTTGCTGTTTTAGGTAGCTTTTATACCTTTTTAATGCAGGAAGATAAAATTTTTTATAATCCAGTAGCGTTAATTAAACAAAAAAATAGTTACGTTAAGAGAAAAAGTAACCGTGTGATCCGTAGATTATCTACATTACAATGGAAATATGTTTTACAGGCTGCTAATAAATTAGCTGACCATAATCCAACTTTTCATAATCGAACCCTTTTCATCATAGAGGCTTTATATGGAATGTATCTACGCATCTCTGAATTGGTAGCAAAACCACGTTGGATTCCGCAAATGAAAGATTTTTATCATGATGAAGAAGGTAATTGGTGGTTCAAAACGGTAAGCAAAGGAAACAAAGAACGAGATATTTCAGTGTCTGATGCAATGTTAGATGCACTCAAACGATATCGTATATCTTTAGGTTTACCCGAATTACCTTCTTTATTTGATAATACGCCATTAATTCCTAATTTTCATCATACTGGAGCTATTAGTGATCCACGTTATATTCGCAGATTAGTACAAAAATGTTTTGATTCAGCATATGATTTAATGATAAAAGAACACCCTATTAACTTAGCTGAAGAATTAAAAATTGCTACGGTACACTGGTTGCGTCATACTGGTATTTCGGATGATGTAAAATTTCGTCCACGAGAACATGTTCGTGACGATGCTGGACATAGTTCTAGTGCAATTACCGATAAATATATCGATGTAGAAAGACGAGAACGACATGCTACAGCTAAAAGAAAAACATTTTGAATTAATAAAAAAAATACTTGTAATTCATTAATATTTATCTTAATCTTATTTAAGATAAATTTAATTATATTTTTATATGGTAGCAAATATTTGGGAGAGTCGTGAATTTGATATAGAGTTTCAATTAAATGGTTCTGACCGGCATCAAGAAATGAATTATTTATTATCTGCGGGCGGGAATTTTATAGAATTGATTAATCCTCAAGAGAGTATGGATTTAGAAGATAATGTTATTGATGTTACCAAGTTAGATTGTGGGGTTATTGTTAATTATGGTTTTGCTATTAAAGCAGGAACTTTTGTTCATGCAGATCAAGATTTAGCAATAAATAAGATAACAGATAAGTTAATTGAAATTATAGAAAGTAGGAATTTTCTCGCCGAAGTTTGTAATTGTTCTATGGCAATGGGTGAATTATTTTGGTTTAAAATGCAAATACATAACTTAGAGGTTGAAGGTTTTATGCCTAGTAGCAAATTGAAACAACGTCTGGAAAAGATAAATAGTTTATTAAGCAGTAAAAATAATATACAAGATGAAGATTTACAAATTGCTTATATAACTAAAAAAATGTACTAAAATAAAAACCTAAATGGTTTTGTTCTTTGAAATGAGTTTTCTTGTTGGCATGTATTTTTCAGATTTATTTATAGTTAGAGCTGTATAATGCGTCCATATTTATGAAAAAAAACTGATCCAATTTAAAAAATGTTTTAAAACACAAATAAAAATGATATATTGAATGGCTTAGTGGCTAGGTGTAATTATGACAGAAAAGGTTTATGATTCTTCAAATATTAAGGTTTTGAAAGGGCTAGATGCAGTACGCAAACGTCCGGGAATGTATATTGGGGATACGGATGATGGTACTGGTTTGCATCATATGATTTTTGAAGTTCTTGATAATTCTATCGACGAGGCTTTAGCAGGTTACTGTGATAAAATTGAAATTATAGTGCATCAAAATGGCTTTGTAACTGTCCGGGATAACGGACGAGGAATTCCTACTGATATTCACCCGGAAGAAGGCAAGTCGGCTGCAGAAGTAATTATGACTATATTGCATGCTGGAGGCAAATTCGATTCTAATGCATATAAAATTTCTGGAGGATTACACGGAGTTGGTGTTTCAGTAGTTAATGCATTGTCAGAAGAATTACGTTTAACAATTTATCAGCATGGACATATTTTTCGTCAAATTTATCACAATGGTAATCCGGATAAACCTCTTGAAATAATCGGAGATAGTGGTCTTACTGGAACTGAAGTATGTTTTAAGCCAAGTTCGAATATTTTTTCACAAACTGATTTTCGTTATGAAGTGTTAGTAAAACGTTTAAGAGAATTAGCATTTTTAAATTCAGGAATAAACATTTCATTGTTAGATGAACGAAGTGGCAAAAGCGATTTATTCAATTGTAGCAATGGAATACATGGTTTTGTAGAATTTTTAAATACTAATAAGACAGTGATTAATGATCCAATGTTTTATTTTCATGCCGAAGAGGGCGTAATCAGTGTAGAATTAGCGTTACAATGGAATGATGGTTTCCAAGAGACGGTTTTGTGTTATACCAATAATATTCCTCAGCGAGATGGAGGCACCCATTTATCTGGCTTTCGTAGTGCTTTAACAAGAACATTAAATTCTTATATTGAGTCAGAAAATCTCTTAAAAAAAGAAAAGTTAGAAACAATAGGAGATGATACTCGTGAAGGGTTAACGGCAGTGTTGTCGGTAAAGTTACCTGATCCTAAGTTTTCTTCACAAACTAAAGATAAGTTAGTTTCTTCAGAGGTTAAAAATGTCGTAGAAAATTTAGTATCTAATAAGTTAAGTGAATATTTACAAGAACAACCCCAAAAAGCAAAAGCAATTATATCGAAAATGATTGAAGCAGCTCGTGCGAGAGAAGCAGCTCGAAAAGCAAGAGAAATGACCCGTCGCAAATCTGCATTGGATATTAGTGGATTACCTGGAAAATTAGCTGATTGCCAAGAAAAGGATCCTAGTTTATGTGAGGTTTTTTTAGTAGAAGGGGATTCGGCAGGTGGTTCTGCAAAACAAGCTAGAAACCGTAAGTATCAAGCTATTTTGCCATTGCGAGGTAAGATATTAAATGTAGAAAAGGCTCGTTTTGACAGAATGTTAAATTCTGATGAAATTAAAGTCTTGATTACAGCTTTGGGGTGTGGAATTGGTAAAGATGAATATGATCCATTAAAAATTCGTTATCATCGCATTGTTATTATGACAGACGCTGATGTTGATGGAGCACATATTCGTACTTTATTATTGACCTTTTTTTATCGACAAATGCCTGAATTAATAAAAAATGGTTATGTTTATATTGCACAACCTCCTTTGTTTAGAGTAAAGAAAAACTCGGAACAACGCTATCTAAAGGATGAACGCGCTTTAAATGATTACCTTATGGAAATAGCAGTGGATGGTGTAAAAGTAGTAAATGAACGAGGAGAATTGATTTTAAATGAAAAAGACAAATTATTAGAACTATTTAAAAATTACAATTTTATTTTACAAATTATTGCTCAACAAGCAATTTTCTATCCTAATGAGATTTTAATGGCACTATTTAAAATTTTTCCGTTGTCCGTTGAACAATTGAATGATACAGCGACAATCGATGCCTGGATAACAGAAATGAAAAAGTATTTAATTAATTTAGAGCCTGCTATAAAAATAGAAGCTGAAACAATGGATAGCCAAATAAAAGATGGATTTTATGAATTATTGATTCATTTATACCAAAATGGCACTTGGCAAAAGGTAAAATTGGGGATTAACTTTTTTGGATCATCGGAATACCATAAGATTATTGAAATGCGTCAAAAGCTTAGTAATGTAATGTTGAAGAATTGTACAGTTATTCGAGGATCTAGAAATTGTAAGATTAATGATTTTGAATCTCTTTATTGTTGGTTATTAGAAGACGTTAAAAGAGGATTAAATATTCAACGTTATAAAGGTTTAGGAGAAATGAATCCAGACCAGTTATGGGAGACAACAATGGATCCAAATAAGAGAAATATGTTACAAGTTAAGATAGAGGATGCATTTTTAGCAGATCAAATTTTTACGGTATTAATGGGTGACCAAGTAGATCCGAGACGCGAGTTCATTGAACGCAATGCTAAAGCAGTCAAGAACTTAGATACTTAATATAATTGAAAAGGTAAAATTTATGCAAAAAGATTTAGTTTTAGTTTTAAATTGTGGTAGTTCATCTATTAAGTTTGCAATTTTAAATCCCCAAACAGAAAAAAATTTATTTTCTGGGCTAGTTGAACGTTTAGGTGGAGAAGCCACTATGCGTTATTGTTATACTGAAAAAAAAGAAAAAAATTTAGGAAAAATTAATCACGAGATAGCAATTAAATTAATTATTGAATTAATTAGAGAAGAAACCCCATTATCCGATCGAATTTTAGCTGTTGGTCATAGGGTTTTGCATGGCGGTGAGAAATTTACTCAATCGGTAATCATAGACCAATCAGTTATAAATGCCATTAAGGAATGCATACCGTTAGGACCATTACATAATCCGGCTAACATCGCGGGGATTGAAGGAGCTAAATTAGCTTTTGACTTACCTCAAGTAGCTGTTTTTGATACTGCTTTTCATCAAACTATGCCAGACTATGCTTATTTGTATCCTATACCGTATGAATTTTATGAAAAATATGCTGTTCGACGTTATGGTTTTCATGGTACCAGCCATAGATTCATTACCGAGCAAGTAATTAAATGCTTGAATTTACCTAAAGAAGATAATGCCATTATTGTTGCCCATTTAGGTAACGGATGTAGTGTAAGTGCTATTTTAAATGGCAAATGCGTGGATACTTCTATGGGAGTTACTCCGTTGGAAGGTTTAATGATGGGCACCAGATCAGGAGACGTAGATCCAAGTATACATGGTTATCTGGCTAATAAATTAAATTGTTCTTTGGAAGAAGTTACTGAAATTTTAAATAAAAAAAGTGGATTATTAGGAGTTTCGGGAATAGATTCAGATATGCGAACGATTGAAGATCGATATTTACAACACGATCGTCGTGCAACTTTAGCTTTGGAAATATTTTGTTATCGTTTGGCAAAATATATTGCTTCCTATATTGTACCTTTACAAAGATTGGATGCTATAGCATTTACCGGTGGGATAGGGGAGCACTCACCAATCATTAGGGGTAAAGTCTTAAATTTACTAAGTTATTTTGGTTTTAATGTTATTTCTGAATATAATGAAAATAATGGTAAAAACTCTAATGGGTTAATTACTAATGGTGCACCGGTAGCACTAGTTGTACCTACAAACGAAGAATTAATGATTGCTAAAGACACTTATACATTACTAAGTAATAATATTTAATTATTAGAGGACAGATAAATGAAATAATTTTATCTGTCCTTATATTTTTTCTATTTAATTTTTGGTTTGATATAATTCAAAAAAAGAAAAAGTGTTCGTTATTTTAAACTTCTGTATTGCCAAGTATTATTTTCGTACCATTCTAGAATTTGTTGAGTAGTTTTTTGCCAGTCATTTAAAGTAATGATGGTAGTATTTTGTTTTTTTTCAATACGTATCTGATGAATATGACCTGCAATTATATAATCAGGCGAATATTGTTTTAGCCAATCTGTTAAAAAATTATTATTAATTACGATAGGTCGATTGGTACGCAATAAATTGAATGATGACTTAATTTTATGAACAATATATCGTCTTATTTTTAGAGGTAGTTTTTTAAAAAAAGTTAGTAATTTGTAATGTCTTAACCATCTACGAATTAATATATAACTGGCATTGCCGTATATAAGATCACCATGAGTAAATAAAAATTTTTTTTCAAACATTCTAATGACATAGGGATCGTTTATATATTTAACTCCAGTTTCTTCACTAAATTGTTCACTTAATAAAAAATCACGATTTCCTCTTAATAAATATATTGGAATATTAGCTGTAATTTTACGCAAACACTGCTTTATCGTAATTAAGTATTCTTCATTAGCATCATCTCCGTACCATAAATTGAAAAAATCTCCTAAAATATAAATTGCTGTTAAATTAACAGGTAAATTACTGAAAACACCTAAAAAATCATTAGTTGTATTTTTAAAAACAGGATTACCTAAATGCAAATCAGCAATAAACCAAATAAATTTCATAAAATGCCTTTACTTACTAATTCTAAAACATTATTACTTGTAGCATGTTTTTGTAAAAAAATAAGTTGATCGCGTTGCTTAATAAGAATTTCTTTAGAGATTCCTTGAGAAAAAATTAAGTTTTGTACTAGGTTGGCAGCTACATTAGGGTTAAATTTTTCAATTTGCAAAATGATGTTACTATACCAAGAATATGCTTCCTTATTGTGAAATCTAATTAAATTTTGGCTGCCAAACAAATTAATTAAAGAATATACGTTATTAGGATTGGTGAGTCTAAACATATTAGAAGTACTTACAATAGTCTTTATGCGACCTAAAACACAAGGATGATCTAAAATGGCATTTAAACTTAACCATTTATTGTAAATTTCTTGATTCTTGTTCCAATCCAATTGATCCAATAACTCAATTATGCTAGGATAGTCGCTATTTACTAGACCATATAATGCACCATAGCAATCGGTTAAATTATCAGCATGTTTAACTCTTTCTATTGCTAATTCATAAGGTGGTAAATCAGAATTTAACCAAAATTGAAGTATTATATTCTTCATTTTTCGCTTTACAAAAGCTTCTTTATTAAATTGGTAAGGGACATTAACATTAAAATAGTTATATAATTTTGGCCACAAATCGATAAAATAATTGGCAATACTTAGTTTTACTAAACGTAAATTTTTGTATAATTCCTCTAAAGTTAAAATTTCTTTAGTATCTAATAGAAGGGATTTTAAAGATGGAAAAATAAAATTTAAAGGGGATGATGATGCATCGTTTAATAATACCGAAAAAACTGAAATTAATAACTTTAGAAATTTATCCGGATTTTTGATTGTATTTTTTATCAATTCTTGAATAATTTGCCATTTGTTATAAGTAGATACTTGATCTAATAACTTGTCTATTGAAACTTCAGACAATATATCCCACAATGAATTTTGCTTTAAAGAAATTTTCACTGGTGAAGAAAAATAACTCAATCCAGAAGACCAAATTAAATCTTCTTTATTCTTAAATTTTATTGACTTTTTTTTCGTATTTAAAAATATTTTTTCTTTAAATACTCTGTTAGTTGTTAAATTTATTGCAAAAAAATCTATAAAAATTTCAAAATTTTTTTTAGCTTTAGGATGCACCTGTGTTAAAACAAATCGTTGATCTAATGCAGTAATTTTGTGATTAATTTGTACTTCTACTAACCCTTTTTGACAAAACCAAGTTGTAAAAAAATTATTAAAATCTCTATTAGTTATTCTTGAAACGACATTGAAAAAATCATGTAAAGATGCATATTTGCCATCAAATTTTTTAATAAATTCTTTTAAAATTTTTATAAAAACATTGCGCCCGAAATGATTAATTATAATACGGAAGATCTCACTGCTTTTTTCATAAACAGTACAGGTGTAAAAATTATCAATACTTTGATAACGTTTGGGTTGAATAGGGTGCGCTAAACTTCCACTATCTTCTACAAATTGGTGATTAATTAAATATTGTATCGATTCCAAACGACTATAATCATTTCCATATTGATCTTCCATAAATAATTGTTCTCTTAATGTTGTTAAACCCTCCTTTAAACCAATTTGAAACCAATTTTGCAAAGTTACCCGATTACCAGTCCAATTATGAAAATATTCATGGGCTACTGTGCTTGCCACCCTGCGATAATCATCATCAGTCGCTATACTAGGGTCAAGTAAAAGAACTTTACTATTAAAAATATTAAGTCCTTTATTTTCCATAGCTCCAAAATTAAAATCATCAATTGCAGCAATTTGGTACAATTTTAAATCGTAAAATAAACCAAAAACTTCTTCATCCCAACGCATTGCTTGTTTTAAGAAATAAAGAGCAGTTTTGCATGATTCTATCTTGTTTTGAGCAGCATATATTTTAAGGATAATTTCTTCTCCTTTACTATTACAATACACATCAGTCAAAGTTGATAATTTTCCAGCTATTAATGCAAACAGATAGACCGATTTAGGGTAGGGATCTTCCCACCATACATGCTGTCTATTTTCACTAGCATAATGTTTTTTCAAGTTTCCATTAGATGCTATTACAGTAAATTCACAAGGAGCGTGAATTAAAACATTAAATTTACTCAATACATCAGGGCGATCTAAATGGTAAGTTATTGTTCTAAAACCATGGGGTTCATTTTGAGTACAATATATACCGTTACTTAAATATAATCCCAATCCCGTTAAATTATTTTTAGGACAAATACTAACTTTTATTTTTAAAATAAAAACTGCTGGAGGTTTTAAGATTATTAATTTTTTTTCTTCCAAACGATATTTAGCAGGACAATCATTAATTAAAACCTCTAATAATTCTAAATTTTCGCCATCCAACACTAAGTCAGTGATCTTATCGATATTTCTTGAAACCTTTAGAGAACTTTTAACGATAGTACATTCAGGATATAAATCGAACTCTAAAAACGTTTCTGGAATTAAATAATCTGGAACACAGTAATCTTTTAAATAAGTATATTTAGTTTTTTTCATTATTCCACAATGCATTAGTTAAAACTTGTTTTATAAATACCTGATGTTGCTCATTTTCCTGTTCAGAAGCATATATAATAGGAGTATGTGTAATTTCTTTCGATTTTTTACTACTATTAAATACTAATTTATCGTAGATAATCTCCTCAGTAATCTTTAATTGTCCTCCAGTCATTGCCAAATACATTTTGGCCAATAATTCTGCGTCAACTAAAGCTCCGTGTCCTTTTTCTCTAGCAGATAAATCAATATTAAAACGTTTACATAAAGCATCCAAAGTATTGCGTTGACCAGGAAACTTTTCTCTAGCCAGCATTAAAGTATCAGTTATTTTTGCGTGATCCTCTATTTTTTTTAAATATCCGGCCCTATTTAATTCAAAATTTATAAACCCTACATCAAATTTGGCATTATGAATAATTAATTCACTATCATTAATAAATTCAATAAGTTCTGGTATAATAGTAACAAATAAAGGTTTATCAACTAAAAATTCATCAGTTAAATGATGAACAGCTTTAGCATCATCACTGACTGATCGTTCTGGATTAATATAACGATGCAATATTTTTCCAGTGAATTTACGATCAATGAATTCTACCAGACCAATTTCAATTAATCGGTCTCCTTCTTCATAGGATAATCCAGTAGTTTCAGTATCCAATGCAATTTGTCTTACCATTTTTCATTATTATTGATGTTCATTAATAGCTCTATTTGCTAGCTGATCAGCCAATTCATTTTCCGGATGACCAGCATGACCTTTAACCCATTTACAGGTTATTTGATGAGCTTGCAATAAATTATCTAACTTTTTCCAAAGTTCTACATTTTTAATTGCCTGCTTATTATTGTTTTTCCAATTATTATTTTTCCAACTATTTAACCATAAAGTAATGCCATTTTTTACATACTGAGAATCAGTAGTCAAAATAACTTTACAAGAACGTTTTAAAATATTCAATGCTTCAATGACGGCTGTTAACTCCATTTGATTATTAGTAGTAGATAATTGATAACCAAATAAATGTTTTTCGAAATTCTTATAGCGCAAAACAGCTCCCCATCCGCCTATGCCAGGATTACCTTTACAAGCGCCATCAGTATAAATATAAACCTCTTCGTTATTATTGTTCATGATTTTGTTTCTTGAATAAATACCACTCTGTATTATTAGCGTCCAAATCTTCTAAAATGACACCTTGCTGATTTAACTCACTCCTAATTCGATCTGCCGTATTCCAATCTTTAATTTTTTTAGCTTCCAAACGTTTTTTTATTAATATTTTCACTTGTTGTTGGTCTACTCCAGATTTTAAAAAACTATCTACTTGCATAGAAAAAATACCTAATTGTTTACCTAAAAAATATAATAAATTTTGATAAAAAATTATCATATTTTTCTGTTTATTTTTCTTTGCTTGGTTGATTTCGTGCACTATTTCAAATAAAATCGATAAACATATTGGAGTATTTAAATTATTTTTTAAACTTTCAACAAATTTATAATAGATACAATGATTTTTAATTTGCTCAATATTTATAATATTATTCTCTTCAGATGTTGGATTAAAACCTTTTAGAGCTAAATATAAACTTCTTAAGCTGTTTTCTGCCATTATCATACTTTCAAAAGTAAAATTAATAGGATTTTGGTACTGGCTAGTTAAGTAAAAATAACGTATAGTTTCTCCGGAAAATTTTTTTAATAAGTCGCGTAAAGTAAAAAAATTACCTAAAGACTTGGACATTTTTTCCTGTTTATATTGCACAAAACCAACATGCATCCAATAATTTGCCAAAAGCTTATCTGTTACTGCTTGAGATTGAGCCAACTCATTTTGATGATGCGGAAAAAGTAAATCCATACCACCACCATGCAAATCAAATTGATCACCTAAATATTTCCTAGACATAGCTGAACACTCAATATGCCAACCAGGTCTTCCCAATCCCCATGGAGAATCCCAAGCAGGCTCACCTGGCTTACTGTTTTTCCATAAAGTAAAATCTAAAGGACATTCCTTATTTTTCTCATTGTCAATACGTACTCCATCTAATAAACAATCAATACTTTGATGAGCTAAAAAACCATAAAATTGAAATTTTTTAACACGATAATAAACATTGCCATTGTCTACATACGCATAATCCTTATCTATTAAGTCTTTTATAAAATCAATAATGTTACCGATGTGTTCACTTGCCTTAGGAATAACTGTCGGTCTAATAATATTTAAAGAATCTTCGTCTTCTAACATAGCTTGATAAAATTTATCAGCAACTTCATAATATGGCACAGATTGTTGATTAGCCTTATTAATAATTTTATCATCTATATCTGTAACATTACGTATGTAATTAACCTCGTATCCTAAAAGTTTAAACAAACGATATAATAGATCAAATACAACAAAAATTCTGCCATGTCCTAAATGACAATAATCGTAAACAGTTACCCCGCATACATAAAAATTTATCTTATTATCGTTAATAGGACGAAATTCTTCTACCCGCTTAGTTAGCGAATTATAAAGTTTAATAGACGACATAGAGTACAAAAAAAATTAACCAACTCCATTGTAGCAAGCTTTTATTGATATCACAAGGGATCTAAAGATTAAACATCATTAAAATTCTTGCGGCAGCTAACCAAATAACATGACGCCAAAATTACAATACTGCCCAATATAAAGTGAAAATTCGGTATATGATTCCATAACAACCAATCTAAAATCCCACTAAAAACAATACCAAAATATTGCAAAGGAGCAATTAATTTTATGGATACACATTTTATTCCACGGGTTAAAAATTCTTGATACAAAGTAGCCATGATTCCGGAAAAAATTAATAATAGTACAGTAGAAAAGGTAATTGCTTGCCAATTAAAAATTACCATCATTCCAGTTATAAAAAAAGTCAACCAAAAATGTATCCCCATTATAGTGTATACAGAATCACATTTTGCTATTTCTGAAGCTGCTATTAACGAAATAGCAATAAATATTCCAGAAAATAATGAAAATAATGACATAATATTGAATCCAGAAACATTAGGATTTAGTACAATCAAAATGCCAACAAATCCCAAAATAATGCTTGACCATCCTTGTAAGCTAGTATGATAACGATAAAATATATAACCAATTATCGGAATGAATATTGTATAGCTCAAATTTAAAGTATTAGCATTTGCTAAAGGCACAAATTTTAACGAATAATACAAACAAATCATTGAGAAAACAGTAGAAAAACTGCGTACTAAATATTTTGTAAAATGAGCAGTACTCAACTTGATGACATTATTATGGTTAATTTTTTTATGAATTAAAACAACAGTAACCCACGCAGTACTTACTAAAAATCGAAAAAATACTACCATTATTCCATTAACTCGGTTATCCAAAAGCTTCATTCCCAAAGTCATTAGACTATAAGAAAAAGCAGCAAAAATACCATACAAAATGCCTCGATAAACCATATTAATTAACCATTCTATATACTTTTTAACGCAAAGTAATATACATATAAATATCACAAATTACTAGCTAATTCAGTGTGTTTTATATTACCAAAAAATTATTTATTTTTTACTGCTATATCTATACTACATTAAAAATAAATATAAATTTTGTAGATTAAGAAACACAGATAATTCTAAATTAATTTAAATCCTATAAATCACCAAATTTATTTTTAATATGTGATTTCAAAATTTGATTTTTGAAATCATTATTTCTTGAAAAAAGCAAAATATCTGGTTATCATAGCAATCAATTTTAGATTTGGTGTAGCCCATGTTAGATAAAGATGGTTATCGTTTAAACGTGGGGATGGTGATATGTAATCGGGAAGGCAAGGTCTTTTGGGGAAAACGACATCGTTCTTCTGGTTGGCAATTTCCGCAAGGTGGTTTGCAAGATTATGAAACATTGCAAGAAGCAATGTTTCGTGAACTAGAAGAAGAGGTAGGACTAAAGAAAACAGATGTAGAGATTTTAGGAAGGAGTAAAAATTGGGTACGATATCTTTTGCCTGAACATTTAAGAAGAAAAAATCAACATCCTTTTTGTATAGGACAAAAACAACATTGGTTTTTATTGCGATTAAAAACTAGTGATGATGCGATTAATTTGCGTAGAGAAATTCATAGGGAATTTGATACTTGGAAATGGGTAGATTATTGGTATCCTCTGAAAGAAGTTATTTACTTTAAAAAAACTGTATACGCTAAGATTTTGCGAGAATTGGAAAAAAATATCGTATGTTAGTTTATCCGAATATTAATCCTGTTGCTTTACACCTTGGAAACTTTAAAATTTACTGGTACGGAATAATGTATTTGGTTAGTTTTTTACTAATAGATTTTTTAGCAAAACATAGAATTAATAGTGTTACTAATAATAGCAATAATAAATTAACAATTAAAACAATTGAGAAAAGTTTGAATGCGGCGTTAATAGGCGTATTGTTGGGAGGACGATTAGGATATGTATTTTTTTATGGTAAAGGAGTTGCATTTTTCAAAATATGGGAAGGCGGAATGTCATTTCATGGTGGATTAATAGGGGTAGTATTGTCTATAGCATTAGTATCACACGTTGAAAAGTATTCATTATTAGAGCTGCTTGATTTTTGGGCGCCTTTGGTACCGATAGGATTAGCTTTAGGTAGATTAGGAAACTTTATTAATGGAGAACTTTGGGGAAGAATTACCAACGTTAAATGGGGAATGATTTACCCCCATGTGGATCATTTTGCTCGCCATCCTTCTCAGATATATGAATTTCTAACAGAGGGATTAATGTTATTTTTGGTATTAAATTTTTTAAGATTTTTTTCTTTTACCAAAAAAAGGGGAGTATTAAGCGGAATATTTTTAATTGGCTATGGAATTAGTCGCCTAATTTGTGAATGTTTCAGGGAGCCTGATATACAAATTGGTTACATATATAATTGTTTTACCATGGGACAATTATTAACAATTCCATTATTATTAATTGGTATATGGATCTTAATGAGGCGAAATAATGAATAATTGGTTACTGCAAAAAATTATTTCTAGTAAAATTTATACTAAATTAACAGAACGTAAAGAGATACCGGTAGGTATTTGGTTAAAATGTCAAGGTTGTCAAACTGCTTTATATCGTCCAGAACTAGAGAATAATTACTATGTTTGCCCTAAATGTAATTATCACTTTAGTTTAACTGCACGTAAAAGAATAAAAATGCTATTGGAAGAAGAAGGTCAAGAAGAATTATTTGCGGATTTAGCTGCCAAAGATCAGTTAGAATTTAAAGATAACAAAACTTATAAAGATAGGTTAGCACACGCTCAAAAATCTACAGGTGAAAAGGACGCTTTAATAGCGATAAAAGGTTGGATTAGTAATTTACCAGTGATAGGTACATTTTTTGACTTTAATTTTATTGGCGGTTCAATGGGTACCGTCGTAGGTGAAAAGTTTGTACGAGCTGTTGAAGCTTGTATTAAAGAACGCTTACCATTAATTAATGTGAGTACTAGCGGTGGAGCCAGAATGCAAGAGGGAGTTTTTTCGTTAATGCAAATGGCTAAAACCAGTGCAGCTTTAGGAAAATTAGCTAAAGCTAAATTGCCGTTTATTTCAATTTTGACTCATCCTACTACTGGAGGAGTATCAGCTAGCCTAGCTATGCTAGGAGATGTAATTATAGCTGAACCTGGAGCGTTAATTGGTTTTGCTGGACCACGTATTATAGAACAGACGGTACATCAACGGTTACCGGAAGGATTTCAAAAAAGTCGATTTTTATTTGAGCATGGCATGATCGATATGATTGTAAATCGAAATCATCTAAAAAATGTAATTGTAAATTTATTGAAAAAATTATTAAAAAAACCTGTTTAACATCAAATAAGCGATAATGAACATTATCGGGATTAAAATAATGCGGAAAACCACTTCACTGTTATTTTTATTCCTCGTTCTTACATGAATAATTTTTTTCTGGCACATTTTATAAAATTATGTAATACTGCAAAAGTATGTTTGTTGTTTTAATATGAGGTAAAAAAGTCATGACGTTTAAATGTTGCCAAAAAAAATGTTGTAAAATTATTTCGTTACTGTTTATTTTATTTGCTTTAATTATTGGAATTCTAGCTAATATAAATGACAATAAAAATATTAACCAAAAAATTGTTACTTCGGTAATACTGTTCTTTGACGCCATGATTCCTATTTTGGGTTCAGCTGCTTTAATTAAATTTCTACTTAATCCATGCAATAATAAAGATGATTGTAAAAATAAAGAATAAAAACAGAAAAAAAATAATTTGCTATGAAGCGCACAGGTAAAATTATTGGTAGTGTTATGATGGTTTTGGGAAGCATTGTCGGTAGTGGCATGCTAGCTTTACCGTTAGTTGCTTCCAGAGGTGGTTTTATATCTGGATTATTATTTTTGATTATTACTTGGCTAATAAACACATTAAGCGGATACTTATTAGTTGATTTGAATTTTACCTTACCAGCACATGCTTCAGGATTTAGTAGCATGTCGCACAAATTTTTGGGTAAATGGGGTAAAAACATTATTTGGCTTGGATATTTACTTTTACTTTATTCGTTGTTAATTGTAGCAATTATCGGTGAAAGCAATATTTTATTAAGTTTTTTGCACCAAAAAAATTGTTATTATTTGTCTTATTCAGTTATTGCTTTTCTATTTACCGTTTTATTAGGCAGTGCAGTATTTTGGAGCACTGCAGCTGTAGACTATTTAAATCGTGGTTTAGTCGCTATCAAAGGAATAGCTCTTTTTTGCTCTTTATTGTTAATTTTTCCGATGATTTCTGCTAAACGATTAAGTACACCGTCTGTATTTAGTTTAGGTACTTTGAAATATTCATATTTAGTTATCCCTTCTTTCATGAGCGCATTTTGTTTTCAATTTATTATCCCTAGCTTAAGAATATATTTAGGTGAAAATAAAAAGGTTCTAAAAAAGATAATATTATTTAGTACTACGATAGCTTTGGTTGTTTACGTTTGGTGGCTAGCTGCTTGTTTAGGAGTCAATTTGCCTTCAAATAGTCTTCCACTCTATAAATTTTCAGTAGGAGATTTAAATCATTTATTAGCGCAGACTGTTAATCATCCGTTGTTTACTTCAGCTTTAAACTTCTTTACAAATATTACTCTTACTACAGCATTTTTGGGAGCAGCATTAAGTCTTTTTGATTTTATTGCTGAAAATATGAGAAAAAACGATACTCATTGGAATCGTTTTAAAGTTTCCTTATTAACCTTTTTACCTCCTTTAATGATTGCCCTATTTTTCCCAAACAGTTTTGTAACTGCAGTAAATTACGCCGCACTTTTCGTAATAATTCTTTGCATCATCCTTCCATTATTAATGATAAAAAAATTATCAAAAAATCCTAATAAATTTTCGATAAAAGAAGAAATAACGTTTTCTTCTTTTAAAATTGATATTTTATTAGTGTCCAATTTAATAATTTTAATTGTTAATCTATGGTGTATTTTATATGGCTAATTTTGATTTTTTAGCTCCGAGTTCTTATTTAAAAAAAATACAAAATAGTAATGACGACCCTTTATTAAAACAAATAAAAATAGATCCTCGCGAAAATAAAAGGCAAAAGGGCTATAAAGATGATCCATTAGGAGAATATCATTATCAACCTGTACCTGGATTACTACATAAATACCAAGATCGAGCACTTATTTTGGTCAGTAATATTTGCAGTATTCATTGTCGTTTTTGTTTTAGACGTAATTTAGACTACCCACAACCGAATTTAAAAATAATTATAAATTACATAGAAAGTCATTCAGAAATTACGGAAGTAATTTTAAGCGGCGGAGACCCATTAGCTTTACCTATTGAATCTTTAAATTTGTGGTTGGAAGCATTAGATAAAATTAAAACGATTAAACGTATTCGTATACATAGTCGTAGAGTTATTGTAGATCCAATTTTTAAAGTAAATTGGTATCAACCCAAGCAGAAACAACTAATTTTAGTTACTCACTGCAATCATCCTCAGGAATTATCTGATGATAATTACCAATTAATTCAGCTTTTTAAAGAAAAAAAATATTTAATCTTTAATCAGGGAGTTCTTTTAAAGGGAATTAATGATTCTGTAGAAGTTTTATCGATGCTTTTCCAAAAATTATTCGATTTTGGAATCATTCCATATTATTTTCACCTTTTAGATAAAGCGGCAGGTAGTCAGCATTTTGCCGTAAGTAAAGCCAGAGCTAAAAAATTATACTGTAATTTACGTAATCAAATACCAGGATATTTGCTGCCTAAATTTGTAGTGGAAACCAATTTGGGCAAAGAGCTAATATAATTAAGTATGCAAAATGAAAAAGAAACATTAGTTCATTCTATTGGAAAATTAAAAATTTTTCTAGGATATTGCGCTGGAGTTGGTAAAACTTATCGCATGCTTCAACAAGGAATTGCTGATAAAGAAACAGGTATTAATGTTATTATAGGATTAATAGAAACTCACAAGCGTTCTGAAACAGAAATGCTAGCTTTACAGTTACCTAATATTCCTCGCAAAAAATCAGTGTATGGTAAATTAATATTGGAAGAAATGGATCTGGATAAAATTATAGAATTAAAGCCAGATTTAGTCCTAATCGATGAACTTGCACATTCTAATACACCGGGATCACGACATGTTAAACGTTATCAAGATATCGAAGAATTATTAAATTTAGGCATTAACGTCTATACTACTTTAAATATTCAACATATTCAAAGTCTAGTTGATATTGTTTACCAAATTACACATATTAAAATACATGAAATTGTTCCGAATGCTTTTTTTGAAATTAATCCAGAAATTGAATTGGTAGATTTATCTCCAGAAAAATTGCAAGAACGTATGGCAGAAGGTAAAATTTATTTGCCCAGACAGGCCAAAATTGCGATAAAACGTTTCTTTAAAAAAGGTAATTTAATTGCTTTAAGAGAACTATCTTTAAAATATGCTGCTAAATTAGTAGAAGAAAATCTTCTAGACTATCGATTACAAGAAGAAGTAGATGAAATTTGGCCTGTAAATTCCAAACTTCTTTTAGGGATAAAAGGTGACGATGATATTGATGAAAAATTACTTTTAACTACTCATCGTATGGCCGAAGAATTAGGCGCCGAATGGTACGTAGTTCACGTAGAAACTTTACAAAATTCTTCTGCTAGTGAAACTTACCGCACTAATTTATATCGTAGTATTAATTTAGCAGAGGATTTAGGTGGAAAAGTAATTTTACGCGAAGAACAAGATATAACTACAGGCATAGTTAATACAGCAATAGAACAAAACATTAATTTTGTTCTAATAGGCAGTTCTAAACATTCAAAATGGTATAATTTTTTTCACCAATCTGTTTTAAATAACTTAAATAAACGTGATCTTCCATTTAACGTAGTTGTTGTAACTACAGATAATATAAAAAAACGAGCTACAAAAAAAAGCATTATTCAACCTCACACATTAAATTGGAAAATTTGTTCAAGCAGTAGTTTGATTATCGCATTTCTATTTTATTTAGCTAATGAATTTCCTAATTATTTTAATATTGATCATTTATTACTATCTTTAATTTTTCCTTTGTTAATGATAAGTATTTTATCTAGTACTTTAATTGGTACTATTTTTACTTTATTCACTTTGGCAATTTATGATTTTTTTTTCCTCCCTCCCCTTCACGCTTTTAATCTTTTAAATTTAAATTCTTGGATTAGTTTACTAATTTTTATAATTACGATAATCACTAATAGTTGGTTAGGTAAATTAATTAGAATTAGAGCAGATAATGCAAGATTACGAGAAAAATTCATGTACGCTCTATATAATTTTAGCAGAGAAATTATGGGAATTAATGATCCTAATAAAATTATTGAAAGCGCAATTAAAACAACAGGAGATGCATTTAATGGCAAAATAGTTTTAGGTTTACCCGATAATAATAATAACCTTACTATTGTAGCACATAATCAATCAGAATTACTACTGGATGAAAAAGAAGAAGCCGTAGCTGCATGGACATATTTACACGGCAAAAATGCTGGTTTTACCACTAATACTTTATCTTCTACTACTTGGCTATTTGTTCCTTTAAAAACTAATCGAAAAATTATCGGAGTTTTAGGGATTTTGGATCCTTCTTTAAATTATGAACGTAAACGTTTATTGGAAGCTTTTTCGAATGTCATTGCTTTAGCATTAGATAAAAGCGATGATTATGTTGACTAAATAGCAATATAGGTTATTTGTGCTAACAAATAAAATTATTTCCTCGACTTTTGGGAAGCTCTAAGATAGCATTATGTGTTTATGATTGTTTATTAACTTTTTGGAGATAACCATTTTATGTTATATCAGGAATTAGATTCATCTTATAAAAATATTTTTAAGGTAACCCTACCTATACTGTTAGTAACTTTAACCTCTTCCTGTATGATAGTTACTGACCGTTTAATTTTAGCTAGAACTTCAGTTATAGCAATGAATGCAGTGGGTATTAGTAGCAATTTTGTTTTAATTTTTACTTATTTTTTTAATTGTTTAGTTTCGTTCAATGAAATTTTTGTTGGCCAATTAAACGGCGATAAACAGTATGATAAATTAGCTAAACCAGTGTGGCAAATGATTTACTTTACTTTAACCAGTATTATTGTTTTCTTGCCGCTGTCGTATTTTTCAGAAGTTGTTAATTTTCTTCCTGCAGCGTTTCGACAAGATGGAATTGTTTACCAAAAAATCCTTTTTAGTTTTTCTTTTTTTTCTCCTTTATCCGTTGCTATTTCTGGTTTTTTTATTGGCCAAGGTAAATCAAGTACCGTTTCAATTGCAGTTATATCTGCTTGCCTAATCAATTTAGTATTAGACATTTGGTTTGTTTATTTTTTAAACTGGGGAGTACGTGGTGCTGCCTTTGCAACAGCAATTTCCTACATTTTTGAAACACTGTTTTTAGGAGTTATTTTTTTCAGTCGTAACAATCGTAAATATTTCAAAATTTTCTCTAAATATAATTATCAACTAGACTTAAAATTAATTCTTAAAATTATCAAAATTGCTTTTCCTACTGCTATTGGAGTTTCTTTAATTTTATTAAGTCGATGGAGTATTCAACTTATCGTTGGTAAACTACCTGTTATACAATCCACCATCTACAATTTAGGCCTTTCTTTTTACCTATTTTTAGTATTTATTGCAGATGCTTTAAATCGAGCAATAGCATCAATTGCAGCTAATATGATCGGCAAAAACGATCTAAATAGCATCAAAACTACTTTTCGTCGATTTTTATTTATTATTTTAACCTTTTTTAGTATTTTAGGTTTGGTTTTTTATCTATTTGCTACTCCAATTTTAAATTGGGTACTTTCACTACATTCGGACTTAATTAATTTCCGCACCGAAATTATAATAACTTTTATATTAGTATATTTCAGTACTATGTTAGAAGCATACTTTAACGTCATTTGGGGAATTCTAACTGCCGGTGGTGACACAAAATTTCCAGTGATAATAGATTTAATAAGTTTACTGCTCGTAGTAGTCATCCCATCTTTCGTTTTACTAAAAATTGGCTACCTCTCTGCCAGCACAACGATATATAAATTATTTGGCATTTGGGCTATAACCTGCACCATTTTATTCTATTCACGTTATCGCAGTTTAAAATGGTACAGATTACTATTATGAAAATATTTGCACAAACCAATACAATATTACACAGCAGGGCATTCCGATTTACTTTCAAATTTTCCGGAAATAGCGTTAGCTATACCTCCTATGAAACTTTTCATTTCCGGAGCAGTGTAGACCATAAAACCTATACCTACTCCTAAAACAGCCTTTAATCCCCTGCTCTCACCAACCAGAACCACACCACCAAACCAAGATGCCATTTTGATACCAATATCAAATCCCATGTGCAAAAACGGAGCTATAGATCGTTGCTCCATATATATGTCGACAGCATTAGCCACTGCCATTCCTATATAAACAGTATTTACCACTGCAGCAACACAACCCAAAACACTTCCTCCATTAACATTCAATAAGTCACAATTATTTAATTTTTTCATTGTTGTTTCCTCCGTTTATTTCTTTTACACATTTCAAGATCATCATTAATGTGATCTTTGCATACGAAATTTACTAACCAAGGATATATTGCCATTCCGATTGCAATCCCAAAAACGGCAACAGAAGTAATAACAAAAAACTCCCGCATCATACCTGCTTGCATTTGCGCTTGCATACCACCATTTACACGATCCAAATCCCTTTCATTAAGAATTGTTATGCTATTCACCATAAAATAATACACAATATTAACGACGCAATTATTTTTAAATAAGAAAATTACTAAAAAATTAAATTGAAATTATTAGATCGTTACTAAAGGATATTTTTAATTTAATAACACATTAAAGTGTAAATTGACGCAATAATAATTACAATTAAAAGAACTTTTTCCGCAAAATTATAAAAAGGAAATTTAGCTTTCTTTCTGCAATGACTCCAATATACGATAATTCCTTTTAAGTATATTAAACTAGAAAATATAAAGTAACTACCCGCAGTAAATATCAACCATAAACTAAATAATATTGCTCCTAAATCAATAAATAATTGAATGACTGAATCTTTATTATCTTTTAATTGATACTTTAGACTACATAATGCCGAAAACAAATAGGACGGTAAAACCATGCTAACTGCTACGTTAATTGTTCTTAAATAATCAAAGTGATGAAAATATGCGAAAATTAAATAAATTTGTTCGCAAATAGCGGTAATGATTAACGCTCCTACTGGCACTCCATATCGGTTAATTTTTTGAAATTTAGCAGGGAAAAGATTATCCATTTTTCCAGCTAAATACGGTACTTCCGCTGATAACATTACCCAAGATAAAGCCCCAGTTAATAATGCAATCATTAAACTGATATTGATTAAACATCCTCCTGTCGGTCCTATTAAAAATTGGGTTAAATGCCCTAGCGGCGGATAATTTAAATTAGCAATTTCAGGGCGTTTTAAAATACCGAAAGGTAATAATGAAACTAACAAAAAAATACAGCTCATAATTAAAAAGCTTATTTTTATCGCTTTATTAATGTCGTTTTTATGAGCAGCTTTGGAAGAAAAAATAGACGCTCCTTCGATTCCCACGAAAACCCAAGCAGTTATTAACATTACCTCTTTAATTTGTATCAATAAAGAACTATCTATCTGAGAATAATTAAAATTAAAAATGAACAAAGATTTTTTAAACCAAAATAAGCACAGTATAATAAAAAATAAAATTGGTACTATTTTCATAACTGTACCTAAAGTATTAACTAAAGCAGAAACCTTTATATCTTTGACGGATAACCAAGTTAATAACCATACTATTAAAGAGCTCGTTATCAAAGAAGGTAGATTCAAAGTATTTCCAAAAATAGGAAAAAAATAATTAAGAATAGTACAAAACATCAAAAAATACGCAATATTACCTACCCAACCAGCTACCCAATATCCCCAAGCAACACTAAATCCAAAAAAGTCTCCAAATACTTCTTTAGCATAAACGTACAGACAATTATTAGAATTTGTAAAAATAATAGATAATCTTTGAAAAACCTTAATCAAACAAAACATACCCAATAAAGTAATTATCCATGCAATCATAATAGCTTTTAAACCACTGCCATTCGCTAAATTTTGCGGTAAAGCAAATAATCCTGAACCAATCATCGGGCCAACAGACAAGCAAGTTAAAGCCAATATACCAAGTTTATTTTGTTTTTTATTCATTATTACCATTTAAGTTCCACAAAATTATCGATGATAATCCATTTTTTTTAAATAATCTACCATACGATACATTTATAATATAACATTAATTATTTATAATGTATATAATATATTATATTTTAATTTTAAAATACGTAAGATTTACTTAGTAATAGATACTAATAGCAAA
>JAZNNJ010000027.1:0-9992 GCA_045580225.1 Gammaproteobacteria bacterium
AAGTGTTAAGACTTACGATCAAGCAATTATATTGGAGTTAAAAGTGGCTAAAAGTTTAAAAGAATTAGAAACTACTAGTCAAAAAGCCCTGCAACAAATAGAGGAAAGAGAATACGCTAAAAATCTTTACGATGAAGGTTATGAAGTAATCGGTAGTTATGGAGTGGCTTTTTTTAGAAAGAAAAGCTTAGTTGTTAAGGGTTGAAGTCTTTAATGGCTATTGATTCATTTTGCCATGTTACTTCAATTATCTTTTGTGGGTAGAGGTTAGCCATTTTCTTGAAATTTTTACAGTTACTTCTATGAATAGTGATTCCTTTTAATTTTGTTATATATCCTATTATTGGTTCATTAAAAGATGGGTTGCAGCATTTAGCGTGATTAATTAATAAATTATTTATATTTCCTTTTATTTTAATAAAAGTATTTTTTTTATTATTTGTTTTATTTGCTTTTGGTATTTTTTTTGTGGATAAACGTTTTTCTGAAGATAAAATATCTTCTAATTGTTGAATTTTAAGTTGGCCTGACCCTAAATTTTCCCATAAATTTTGTATTGATGAAAATTTAAATTTATTTAGCCATATGGTAGGTTCAACAGGCTTTTTAATTTTTTTTATTAATTTATTATATAATTGTTCACCTGTTATTCGATAATTTTTTAAAGATTCTTTTTTAAACCAATGAGTAATTTTATTTTTGGCACGACTAGTACGGATATAACCTAAATTACTAATTAACCAATCTCTTTTTGGGTTGCTACGTAAGCTAGTAATGATTTCTATTTTGTCTCCATTTTTTAATAATTGGTTTAACGGGGAAATATTATCATTAATTTTTGCGCCGATACAATGATGTCCTACACTTTCATGAATGTAATATGCAAAATCTAACGGAGTAGATAGGAAGGGCATTTCGATAATATCACCTTTAGGTGTTAAAACATAAATAAAATCGTTAAAAATAGAAGTTAATTTAATGTCAAGGTTTTTTTGCCAAGCCATTAATTCATGTAGCCAATTTAGTTTTAGCTGATAAGTATCCATTTTACTATTTTCTTTATAAATCCAGTGCGCTGCTATACCTAGTTCTGCAAATTGATGCATTTCTTGGGTGCGAATTTGGATCTCTACTATTTGTTGTAATATTGGTTCATATATAATGGCTGTGTGAATCGATTGGTATCCATTAGGTTTTGGAGTGGCGATATAATCATCTAATTCTTCAGGTATATATTTCCAGTTATCATGAATAATGCTTAATACTTGGTAGCATTCGGTTACAGATTTTACCAAAATACGTATAGCAATAATATCGAAAATTCCGTTAAAATTGGTATTTTTGCGGATCATTTTTCGGTAAATGCTATGAAGATGTTTTACGCGACCAGTAATTTTTATATCGGAAATTGAGTTTAAAAGTCGTTCCAAATGTTTGATGATTTCCTGAATCCGTTTTTCAGAATTTGGGAAATAGCTGTTAATCTGTCGTTTTAAATTCTGATATTCAATTGGTTTAGAAAATTTAAAAGTTAAATTTTCTAGTTCCCATTTTAATTGCGTTATTCCTAAACGATTTGCTAATGGATTATAAATTATTTCTGCTTCTTTGGCTAATTGTGACGATAATTCGTTGTTTAGATCTATTCTTCGCATTTTTATCAGATGTTCGGCAATTTTTAAAATAATTAATCTAGTATCTGTAGCCATTACTAGAAACATTTTTCGTAAATTATCAATATTTTGGTAAGAATTTATAATTTGTTGGTTGATTACGGTTAATTTATCTAGATTTTTTAATTTTATAAGTAGTTGTAAAACAGTATTATGTAAATAAGGTGCGAAATCTTCTTTATTTTCAGGAAAAATCTTATTTTCATAAATTAATGCAGTGGCAAGAGTTTCTTCGTCAAAATTTAAAGATGATAATAGATGAACTAATTCTATACTAGGTTGGTCAATAGAAAAACGCTCAGTAATAAAATACCAAGCATTTCTAACTAAATACGATCGTTGAATTAATTCATTGATGTTTGCTGTCATTTTTTAAGTACGTAAAAACAATTTATTTAAGTCTTTTTGGGTTAATTGGATCCAAGTAGGACGACCGTGATTACAACGATCACTATTTGGTAGTTGTTCTATCTTTCTTAGTAGTTGATCTCCTTCTTGTAAAGTTATAACCTGTCCTGATCGGATGCTATTATGACAAGCTAATGTAGCTAAAAAATGATTGATTTTATTCACTACTTCATCGGTACTTGAAAATGTTTCTAATTCTTTTATTACATCAGTAAATATTGTCTCTGTTTCATTTTTTAAAATAGCAGGTATACTTAGTAAGATAATTGTATTTTCTCCACTATCTCGCCATTCAAAGCCTAGTTGTCTTAAAAGTAAATCGAATGTTTCTAGTGTTTCTATGTTTTTAATCTTTATTGTTAATGGTGATATTAGGCGTTGGGATGGTAATTTTTTATATTTAGTCATTTCTATTTTTAAGTTTTCATAAGTAATTCGCTCACAAGCAGCGTGGATATCTATAATTATTAGACCTTGGTTATTTTTAGATAATAAATAGGTATTATGGAGTTGTGTTATAGCTTGGCCTAGATCAATATGATTAGATAGATTTTGTTTTACAGGCAATTCTTGATTTTTTACGTTGTTTGTATTGCTGCTGTTATTTAATTGATTATAGTTATTTATCGGGGGATCAATTATCTGAAGTTTATTTCTGATTTGGTTAATTTTGGATACAGAATTTATTTTGTCAAAATTATGTGATGGTTTTATCGTGGAAAAATAAGTTTTAGATTCCTCTTTAAATTGATCGCTAATATTTTTAGCTTCATTGTTACCTGTTGATTTTTTAACTGATGATTTTGTCTGAGTTAAAGAGTCAATTTGTGTGGGCTGTTGCAAGGTTATTGGATTAGTTTTTCTGTACATTAAGCTTTGTTTTAAAGAGTTTAGTATTAATCCGTAAATTAATTGAGGATCGTTAAATCTTACCTCATTTTTAGTAGGATGAACGTTGACATCAAAAAATTGGGGATTAACTTCCAAAAAAAGTAACGTAACTGGGTAAGTATGATTTGGCAAAAGATCTTGGTATGCTGAGCGAATAGCATGTAGCAAATTTTTGTCTTTAATCCAACGGCGATTTAGATATAGATATTGAAAATCACTTTGATTTTTATGCAAACTAGGTTCACTTATCCAACCGTATAATCGATAACCATCTATTTCAGCTTTTACTGGTAGCGCTTTTTCAGCAAAATTTTCGGCCAAAATTTTATTGGCTCTATACAGTTGCGTCTTTTCATCAAAAGCTGGTGAAAATTGCCAAATATTTTTTTTATTATGTCGGAAGGTAAAATTAATTTCATTACGGCTGAGAATCAATTTACCTAACCAGTCATTTAGATAATTATATTCGGTAGAAGGTTTTTTTAGAAATTTTTGTCTTACTGGAACATTGAAAAATAAGTCACGAACTTCAATGGTAGTACCTATTGGGTGAGTATCTGGTGCAATAGAGTATTCGTTAGGGTTGCCTTCGCAGTTTATTTGATAAGCTATTTTTGCTTCAGAGGTACGCGAGATTAATTTTAGTTTGGATACTGATGCTATACTTGCTAGTGCTTCTCCTCTGAAACCTAAACTTGTCAAGGTGTTTAAATCTGTAAACTCTTTGATTTTGCTGGTGGCATGTTGAACTAAAGCTAATGGCAAATCTTCTTTTTCGATGCCGTGTCCATTATCTTGAATTTTTAAAAAAGTAGTACCACCATTTTCTACTTCTATTGTAATTTGATCTGCAAATGCATCGAAACTGTTTTCTAGTAATTCTTTTAATACAGAGCTAGGGCGTTCTATAACCTCTCCAGCGGCAATCTGATTAATTATTTGTGGCTTTAAAAGTTTAATTGCCATATCTTCCTCTTTCCTTTAAGAAAACATTATAAAGAAAAGAGGGAAAAAAGCAAAAAAATCTTTTTTTTTACCGTATTTTCTACTAATTACATTTACGGCTAATTATTAAATAAAGCACTTACTGATAATTTCTGATCAACACAACGTATAGTATCGGCTAGTAAATTACTAATTGTTAGTTGTCTAATCTTAGAGCAATTTTTAGCACTTTCGCTCAAAACTACTGTATCTGTAACAACTACTTCTTGTATTGGCGAATTTTCTAAGTTACCAATAGCATTACCCGATAAGATAGGGTGGGTAGCATAAACAGTAACAGTATTTGCTCCTTCATCGGCCAGCTTTTTTGCTGCTAAACAAATAGTACCGGCCGTATCAATAATGTCATCAACCAACAAACAATCTTTTCCTTTTACATCACCTATAATATTCATTTCAGTTACCTGATTGTAAGTTTCCCGACGTTTATCTATAACCGCAAAATTAATTCCTCCTAATCGTTTAGCTACTGCTCTTGCTCTTGCTACACCTCCGATATCAGGAGAAACAACAATGGGAGATGCTAAATGTTTATGTTCAATGTCTTTATATATTATGGTAGTGCCGTATACGTTATCTACAGGTATGCAAAAAAAACCTTGAATTTGTTCTGCGTGCAAATCAACAGTTATTAGCCTAGAAATACCAGCAACTTCCATCAGATCAGCTATAACTCTAGCACTAATCGGTACCCTGGAGGAGCGAATTCTACGATCTTGCCTAGCATAACCAAAATAAGGTACTACAGCTGTAATACTAGCAGCCGATGCCCTTCGCAAAGCATCAACCATAATAATTAACTCCATCAAATTGTCATTTGTGGGAGCACACGTAGGCTGTAAAACGAACACTTCGTGCCCTCGAACATTTTCTAGTATTTCTACCATTATTTCGCCATCGCTGAACTTGCCTACTTTGGCTTTACCTAATTCAATGCCTAAATTAAAAGCTATTCGATTAGCTAAATCTAAATTAGCGTTACCGGAGAATAATTTCATAACAACTCCACTATAAATAAATTAGTCTATGCTTAGACAAATTGATAAACTTTTTGTATTTACTTGTCAAGGATAAAGAATGTATGGTTTTCTAGTTTTTAGTTGACAACGATTAATTATCTGCTAGTATAAAGCTGTTTTATTTACGAGTTTGGGCCAGATAGCTCAGTCGGTAGAGCAGAGGACTGAAAATCCTCGTGTCGGCAGTTCGATTCTGCCTCTGGCCAATTCTATTTAAAATGGTAGACTAGATAGTCTTTCTCTTTGTTGCCCTTCGGTAACTTTATAAATAAACCAAAAGGAGAAAAAATGAGACATTACGAAATAATATTTTTGGTTCACCCGGATCAGAGTGAGCAAGTTCCTATGATGTTGGAGCGTTATAAAAACATCGTAAAAAATTATGAAGGTTTGATTCACCGTTGTGAGGATTTAGGTAGACGAGTTTTAGCTTATCCAATAGATAAGTTTCATAAAGCTCATTATGCTTTGTTAAACATCGAGAGCAATTTGGATGCGTTAAATGAGATTACTGAAAGTTTCAAATTTAATGACGCTATTTTGCGTTATCTGGTTTTGCAAAGAAAGCAACCTATAAATATGGAGTCTTGCTTATTAAAAGCTAAAGATGATAATCACAAAGAAGAAGGTGAACGATGGTAGTCGAAAAAAAACAATTTTACGATGAAAAAATTGATTATAAAAATATTGATTTCTTGCGTAAGAGTATTTTAGAAAGTGGTCGTATTATTCCTGGTAGATTAGTTGGTTTGTCTCCTAGCAAACAGCGTAAGATGGCTAGAGCGATAAAATTAGCTAGATTTTTGGCTTTGCTGCCTTATACAGATAAACATCATAAAAATTAATGTGAGCGAGGAATAGCGATGGAAGTTATTTTATTAGAAAACGTGCGAAATCTAGGTAAGATTGGAAATAGGGTTGTTGTAAAGCCGGGATACGCTAGAAATTTTTTGATCCCTTATGGTAAAGCGATTGTAGTGAATAAAACTAATTTGGCTAAGTTTGAGTCTCAAAGGGAAGAATTAGAGAAACGGGCGCTAGATGAGTTGAATGCAGCCAAGGCTCGAGCTGAGAATTTTGCAGCAGTTAATTTGATTGTTCCAGTAAAAGCAACTGATGACGGCAAGCTTTTTGGTTCGGTTGGAGTTGCTGTTATTGCAGAAGCTTTTGTTGCACAGGGTTTGGCCGTCAAAAAGAATGAAATTAGTTTACCACAGGGTGTAATTCGTCAGCTCGGAACTTACGAAGTAGTTTTGATGTTGCATAGTGAAGTAACATTGAAGATAAAGGTGAGTATTGTTAACGAAAAGTAAGCATGTTTTTTTATGGTGGTAACAAAAAAGCGTGCTGGTAGTGAGAAGAATAGTAAAGGGGTAGTTAGTTTAGCTGTCCCTTCTTCTTTAGAAGCTGAGCAATCAGTTTTGGGTGGTTTGATGTTAGACAATCTTTTGTTTGAAAAGATTGGCGGTTTTTTGGTTGAGAATGATTTTTATTTTGGTTCCCATCGCTTAGTTTTTCGTGCTATTACTCATTTAAATAATAAAGATCAGCCTTTCGATATTTTGACTATTACTGAATATTTAAGAAAAATCGGTAAATTAGAAGAAGCGGGCGGAGAAGCTGGTATTTTTGAATTGGCTAATCGTATCCCGGCTTTAGCTAATATTAAGGTTTATGCTGATATTATCAAGGAAAAATCAATTTTAAGAGAGCTAATTCATGTTAATCAAGAGATTAATGAATTAGTATTTAATTTAGGGGAACGTAAAGCACAGGAAATTTTGGAAGAAGCAGAGGCTAAAATTTTTAATATTAATCATCGTTATCAGCAGAGTTCAGGTCCGGTAAATATTGCTAGTTTTTTAGGAAAAGCAACGGAACGGATCGATATTTTATCAAAATCAGATAGTATTATTACAGGGTTGCCTACGGGATTTATTGATTTAGATAGAGAAACAGCAGGGTTACAAAAAGGCGATTTAATCGTTATTGCTGGTAGACCTTCAATGGGAAAAACTTCATTTGCAATGAATTTAGTAGAAACTGCGATAATGAAAAACGACGTTTGTGCGCTAGTTTTTAGTTTAGAAATGCCAGGGGAGTCTTTATGTATGCGTTTATTATCTTCTTTAGGAAGAATTGATCAAAATAGAGTTAGAACTGGTAAATTGCATAAAGAAGATTGGGCTAGTTTAAATTCGGCAGTTAGTATGATTTCAGAGAGGTTGTTGTATATTGATGATTCTCCGGCGGTCAGTCCTTCTGATATTAGAGCGAAAGCTAGGAGACTAGCTAAAATTCATCCTAATTTAGGTTTAATAGTAGTGGATTATTTGCAATTGATGAAAATTCCTGGTTTTAAAGAAGGTAGAGTTGCTGAAATTGCTGAAATTTCTCGTAGTTTAAAGATTTTAGCCAAAGAATTAAATATTCCAATTATTGCGTTATCTCAGTTAAATCGTGGTTTAGAACAACGTGTAGATAAAAGACCTCAGATGGCTGATTTGCGCGAGTCTGGAGCTATTGAACAAGATGCAGATTTAATTTTATTTATTTATAGGGATGAAGTATATCATGAGGATAGCGATGATAAAGGAATAGCAGAAATTATTATTGCTAAGCAAAGAAATGGTCCTATAGGGAAGGTAAAGTTAACATTTTTGGGTAGTTATACTCGTTTTGAAAATTATACTGTAGGCGCATAAAAGTGAAACAGCGTTTGAAGTTGATTTGGAGAATTTCATTAGTTTTGACTGCGTTCGTTGCGTTATGGTGTTTTTTTGCTTTATTATTTGGTTTAAAAGTTAAGCAACAATATAGACATTTTTTATCAGTAATTAATCATAATACTCCATTTAACGTTAAATTGGTAAAATTTAAAAGTGGGATTTTTACTTCTAGTGCAGTTACCGAAATTGTGTTAGGTAATTTAGAAAGTAATTCTAAGTTAAAATGGCAGATGCACACTAAGTTTATACATGGGCCGATTGTATTAGACAGAATTAAAATTAGTTTTTTACAATTATTAGCTGAAACTGAGTTGGTATATATAGGTAGTAAGCTAGAATTGATTCCCAAAGTAACTGGAGAAATGAAGTTAAGTTGGGGTGGAAGATTAAAATTTAAATTAAAATCTAGGGAAAAGTTTCATATATTAGCTAAGAAATCCTTAGTTTTTAAAGGGGAAATTAACAAGAATAATTTAGAATTGGAGTGGCATTTACCTAATTTATCAATTGAGGGCAAAAAACATTTAAGGCTACAAAATGGAAATTTAAATTTATTGAAATATTATAGCACTTCGGATGGTTTGTGGTTTGGTATTCAAAAATTGTTTTGTGAACAGTTCGAAATAAAAGATTCGAAAAGTAATTTAAGTTTAAAAGAGATTTTGATTAATAATAATTTAAAAAAAGAAGATGGTCTTTTTGTTTTTGAATTAGACAGTCGATTAAAACAAGCTAATTATGATAATAAATATTTCAATAATAATAATTTAAACATATTAATTAATACTCCTTGTGAAAAGATTTTTCGTGAAATTGTCAGTAACGTAAAAAATATTAGGTTTAGTAACATGTTGGAGATGTTAGAGCGAATTTTACGTGGGCCTATGAGTTTTAAGTTTGTGGGTAGTTCTAATACTTATTTAGGTAGTATTTTTCTAGATTTAAATGTTAATTGTCCATTGAGTAATAGAACTGGATTGATTAGCAATTTAAAAAATGTAGATTTGGTATTTAATTTGCGTTTGCATCGTCAACTGTTTCTCTTTTTATTGAAGGGGGTTACAGATAATTCTTTATCATTATATCAGCGTGGTGTGAAAGAAAATAAGTTGCGTTATGATATATCTACAGATACAGTTTGTGTAGTAATTAGATATTTTAATGGAGAATTATTAGTGGGTGATGTGCCGTTTTTGATTAATTTTTAGTATGGCAAAAAAAATGCGTAATAATTATCGTAATTTAAAGTTATCATCTAGATCCCATAAGAAAAAAAATAAAAAAACTTTTTTATTATTTATAATTTTAATTGTTGTAGGTATGGTTTATTTTCTAGATTTAGATACTAAGATTAAATATAGTTTTGTCAAAGTGAAAAATTATAGTTTTGCAGATAAATTTTTAGATTTATGTGAAACATTTAAATATAGATTACGGAATGATAAAAATGAGTTGGATTTTGAATTTTATGACAGTAATCATAAGGGTGTAATTGAAATTTATTTTTTAAATTTATTAAGTACTCGTAATTTTAACTTAGCAGATAAATTAAAAGCGCATGTAATTCTTTTAGGATTACCAGCTGAGATCAAAACATTTAAGGGAAATTGTTCAGTAGTTAGCGGGCCTTATTTTAGTTTAAAAACTGTTAATCATGCCAAAAAGCGTCTATTGAATCATAAACTAAAAAGTATTTTAGTTGTAAAAAAAGTTAATAATAGAAATAATTATAATTTGTTAAAATAATCTGCGTTAGATATTTTTGAGATTCATTTACTCTGTTGGTTAAGTAAAGTGAGTTAAAATTAAAATATTCTTTAAACTTGGTTATCAATGTTTGTGTTTTTATTAAAGCGTCTTGCGGATCATTGATTATTACAGTAAATTCGATCCGAAACTTAAAAAAGTTGAATATAATATGGTGCGGATTTGAATAAAAATGATATTTACTTAATAAACGTTGATGGTAGAACGGTTAAAATTACTTTACAAGAAAAAGTTTGTATTGAATTATTATGTATTGGTTATTCTACAAAAGCTATTGCTAGAAAATTAAAATTATCTCCTCGTACTGTAGAGTATTATTTAAAGAAGATTCGTAGTAAACTAAATTGCGATAAAAAATTAGATTTAATATTACTTTTTAGTCATGCTAAATGGAATAAAATAATTGAATAATAAAAATACAAAAAGTGGTTGTTTATAATAAATTTATTTAATAATAATTTTTAATAGAAAATGTTTTTTTATGTCAATGATGGTTAATT
>JAZNNJ010000028.1:0-21340 GCA_045580225.1 Gammaproteobacteria bacterium
AAGTTTTGATACTTTACCAGCTACTTGGCAATTAGATATTTGAAGAAATATGTTCCTTATTAGCTTACTTTTTTACCCGCATCTTTTGCTACCGCTGCTTTCTTCCGAACCTGACGGGGTTTGCAAAATATCGTTAAAAAAGAACCAACAAGGAACCAATCCACATTAACAAAAATAAAATTAAAAAGCAACTGGTTGTTGTAAGTTTTAAAAGTTTATAGTAGATTAAAAGCAATTTTATTTTGAAGAGTTGATAGAAAAATGTACGAAATAACGCCGGTTACAATCGAAGAAGAAATGAAACAATCTTATCTTGATTATGCAATGAGTGTAATCGTAAGTCGTGCTTTGCCCGATGTACGAGATGGTTTGAAACCGGTACATCGTCGAGTTTTATTTGCAATGCGTGAATTGGGTAACGATTATAATAAACCTTACAAGAAATCGGCTCGTATTGTGGGGGATGTTATTGGTAAGTATCATCCTCACGGTGATTCAGCTGTTTACGAAACAATTGTTCGTATGGCTCAGGATTTTTCCTTGCGTTATCCTTTGGTAGATGGACAAGGTAATTTTGGTTCTATTGATGGAGATTCTGCTGCTGCGATGCGTTATACAGAAATTCGTTTAGCAAAAATTGGTCATTTTTTATTAGAAGGTTTAGATAAAGATACAGTTAATTTTGTGCCTAATTATGATGAAACTGAACAGATACCTCAAGTTTTGCCTGCAGCTTTCCCGAATCTATTAGTTAATGGTACTTCTGGAATTGCAGTTGGTATGGCTACAAATATTCCTCCTCATAATCTTAATGAGGTAGTTGATGCTTGTGTAGCTTTAATTGATAATCCGGATTTGAGCTTCGAGGAGTTAATTACAATTTTACCAGGGCCAGATTTTCCTACTGCGGGAATTATTAATGGGCGAGGAGAAATAGAGCAAGCTTATCGCACAGGTAGAGGTAAAATTTATCTTCGTGCTCGTACTCACTTTGAAGAAATAGGTAATGATCGACAAGCGATTGTTATTACTGAGATTCCTTATCAGGTGAATAAAGCAAAAATGATCGAAAAGATTGTAGAATTAGTGAGAGATAAACGTTTAGAAGGCATTACTGGAATTCGAGATGAATCGGATAAAGAGGGAATTAGAGTAGTTATTGAACTAAGAAAAGGAGAGAATGCTGAAGTAGTTTTAAATAATTTATTTACGAATACTCCAATGCAGGTAACTTTTGGGATTAATATGATTGCTTTGGATCATGGTCAGCCTAAAGTCTTAAGCTTAAGAGAAATTTTAAATGCTTTTTTAGATCATCGAAAAGAAATTGTTACAAGGAGAAGTTTATTTGAATTAAAGCAAGCTAAGGCGCGAGCACATATTTTGGAAGGGCTAAATATTGCTTTAAATAATATTGATTCGATAATTAGTTTGATTAAAGGGGCAAGAAGTCCGTCATTAGCTAAAGAGGAGTTATTGAAACGTAAATGGAAAGCTACTTCTATTTTATCTTTAATTGACAATGTCGAGGTTGTCGATAATGAAGGTTATCAATTAACAGAAATTCAGGCCCAAGCTGTACTAGATTTGAAGTTGCAACGTTTAACTGGTCTAGAACAAGATAAAATTTTGTCTGAATATCGTGAGTTAATGGATTTAATTAGAGAAATAAATCTTGATCTAAGTGATGTACAACGTTTAATGGCCATTGTACGTAAGGAGCTAATAGAAGTTAAAAATTTGTTTGGAGATCGACGTTTAACCGAGATTATCCAGGCTACCAGTTATTTTACTGATGAAGATTTGATACCTCCTGAGATGGTAGTAGTGACGATATCTCATGAGGGGTATGGAAAGATACAATCTTTAGATGATTATCGAGCTCAGCATCGAGGCGGAAAGGGGAAGGTTGCAACATCAATAAAAGAAGAGGATTTTATTGAACATTTGGTAGTGGCTAATACTCACGATACGTTGTTGTGTTTTACAAATTTAGGTAAAGTGCATTGGATTAAAGTATATCGTTTGCCGCGTGGGAGTCGTATATCGAAGGGTCGTCCTTTGGTTAACTTCTTAAATTTGGAAGAAAAAGAAGTTATTAATACTATTTTGCCAGTTAAAGGATTTGATGATGAGCATTTTGTTTTTATGGCTACAGCAGGTGGAATTGTAAAGAAGACTGCTTTATCAGCTTTTTCGCATCCTCGTTCTAATGGTATTGTTGCAGTAAATTTAGATCCAGAAGATTTTTTAATTGGTGCAGTAATTACTGATGGTCAACAGGAGATTATGCTTTTTAGTAATGCTGGTAAGGCAGTACGTTTTTCGGAAGATGCAGTTCGGCCAGTTGGACGTTCGGCAAGAGGGGTAAAAGGGATGCAGTTGCGTGAAAAGCAGCAGGTAATTGCTTTAACTGTGGTACGTTCTAAACAAGAAATCTTGATTGCTACAGAGGAAGGATATGGAAAACGTACAGCGGTTGAAGATTTTTCAAAAACCAATCGTGGTGGTCAAGGGGTTATTTCAATTCAAGTTAATCAGCGTAATGGTCAAGTTATCGGAGCACATTTAGTAAATGAGGCAGGGGAGGTAATGTTAATTACTGATCAAGGAACTTTAGTTAGGATTAATGTGACAGAAGTTTCGGTAATTGGACGTAATACGCAAGGAGTGCGTTTAATTAATTTGTCAAATAAAGAAAAATTGGTTGCAATGCAGAAAATTCCTTATGAAGAAGATGTGTAAGTATTTACCGCCAGTAATAACAATTGATGGTCCTAGTGGCTCAGGAAAAGGTACTGTTAGTAAAATCTTAGCCGAAAAATTATCTTGGTATTATTTAGATAGTGGTGCTATTTATCGAGTTTTGGCATATGCTGTTAGGAATTTTTATTTAGATGAAAATTTAGTGTCCAGAAAGACGTTAGATTTTAGTTTAAGCTTTGAAAAAGAAAAAATATACTATGAAGGAGAGGAGGTAAGCGTACAAATTCGTTATCCGGAGATTGCTAAAATTGCTAGTGTTATTGCTGGCTATCCGTTAGTAAGAAGTAATCTTTTGGAATTGCAACGTAGTTTTCGTAAAATGCCTGGATTAATTGCTGATGGACGCGATATGGGGACAGTGGTTTTTACCGATGCTAAACTGAAATTTTACCTTGATGCTACTTTAGAAGAACGGGTAAAAAGGCGAAAAATTCAGTTGCAAGATAAAGAAGTTAGTGTTAATGTACAACAGTTGCGGGAGGAGTTGTTTAATCGAGATCTTCAGGATGCTACGCGTAAAATTGCTCCTTTGCAAGTGGGTGCTGGTGCAGTGGTAATCGATACTACCAAGTTGACGATCGATGAAGTATTGCAGCGGATTTTGTTGTACGTAAAAGACGTACTTAATTGAAGTTTTACTGTATTGCTTGGAATATAGTTTATAGGTGTTTTTATGGCAGAAAGCTTTGCAAAATTGTTTGCAGATGAGGTAGAAAATTTGGAATTTAAGACTGGAGTGATTCGTTCGGCAGAAGTGATTAATATTACTCCAGATTTTGTGGTTTTATATGCTTCTGGAACTAAATCTGAATCTTATGTTTCGATTGAAGAATTTAAAGATAAAAATAATCAGTTAGAAGTTAAGATTGGTGATAGTGTCGATGTCTATTTAGAGGCATTTGAAGATGGTAATGGGCATACGATTTTTTCGCGAGAAACAGCAAAACGGATTGCTGCGTGGAAGGATTTGGAAGCAGCATATGAACAAGGTACTTTGGTTTGTGGCACAGTAATGGAGCGTGTGCGTGGCGGATTTACAGTGGATGTTAACAAAATTAAGGCTTTCTTGCCAGGGTCGTTAGTAGATATTAAGCCTGTGAAGGAGCAAGTTTCAATTGAAGGTCAAGAATTAGATTTCAAAATTATTAAAATTGATAAGTCTCAAAGTAATGTAGTTTTATCACGTAGAGCAGCGTTAATGGCAGAGAGCACTCCTGAAAGAGATGCGTTGTTAAGCACTATTTTTGAAGGTGCGGAGTTAACTGGTACAGTTAAGAATTTAACAGATTATGGGGTGTTCGTTGATTTAGGTGGAATTGATGGATTGTTGCATATTACTGATATTTCATGGCGCCGTATTCGTCATCCTAATGAAGTTCTTACTATGGGACAGGAGATAAAAGTTAAAGTATTGAAATATGATCAGGATAAGTGTCGTGTTTCGTTAGGATTAAAGCAGTTGATTGAAGATCCTTGGAAGGACATTAGTCGCCGTTATCCAGTAGGAACTCGCTTATTTGGGAAGGTTACTAATATTACTGACTACGGATGTTTTATTGAAATTGAGAATGGTATTGAGGGTTTGGTCCATATGTCTGAATTGAATTGGACTAATAAAAATTTACATCCTAGTAAAGTAGTAACTTTAAATCAAGAAGTTGAAGTTATGGTTTTGGAAATAGATGAGGAGCGTAGAAGAATTTCCTTAGGTGTGAAACAATGCAGGCCAAATCCGTGGAAAGAATATGCTTTGAATCACAATAAGGGTGAGAAAGTTATTGGAACGATTCGTTCAATTACTGATTTTGGAATTTTTGTCGGTTTGGAAGGTAATATCGATGGGTTAGTACATTTATCGGATTTATCTTGGAATGAGGCTGGAGATAAGATATTACGTACTTACCGAAAAGGTCAGGAGATAGAAACAGTAATTTTAGCTATTGATGCTGATCGTGAAAGAATATCTTTGGGAGTTAAACAATTAGAGCAGGATATTTATAGTGAATATTTAGAGAATCATCCTAAGGGTAGTGTTGTTAGTGGAGAAGTTACGGCTGTTGATCCAAAATTTGCAACGGTAGCTTTAGAAGATGATTATGTTGGTAGAATTAAGGCTGTAGAAGTTAGTAGAGCTAAAGTACGTGATGTTAATGAATTTCTACAAGTTGGTGATCGTATTGAAGCTAAAATTTTGGGAGTTGATAAAAAAGCACGAGTTGTTAATTTATCAATTAGAGAATTACAGCCAGAATTGGGAGAAGATAATGCTCCGGTTAATACCCAACTGGGTGATTTATTAAAGCAGCAAATGGAGCAAAATTAATACGTCTACTCCACTATTAAAAAAGTATAAGTAGTGGAGTATATGTTTTTATAGGAGGTAGAAAATATGCGGTTAATCTACAATATTTTTTTATTATTTTTGGTTTTAATCGGTTTGTCTTTTGCCTCATTAAATGCTCAGACAATTCATTTTAATTATTATTTTGGGGAAATTGATATTCAACTTTCTTTATTATTGGTGTTAATTTTAGGAATAGGTATTTTAATTGGTATTAGTGCATCATTAGTTTCTTGGATGATGTTGAAACACGAGAATTTTAAATTAAAAATAAAGCTAAAAACACTGGATAATGGTAAAGTAGTTAAACAAGATATTTTTCTTGCTGAAAAGTAATGTTACAGCTTATTTTTTTTGTAGTTGTAGTAGTTTTCGGGATAGGCTGGTTTGTTGGTTATCGTTATGCATTAAAAAAGAATCTATTAGCTTCTCCGCCGGTGTTGACGCAATACTTTTTAGGAGTTAATTATTTATTAAACGAACAGCCTGATCAAGCAGTAGATGCTTTTTTGAAGGCGTTGGAAATCAATGTACATACTGCGGAGATTTGTTTGGCTCTTGGGAATTTATTTAGGAAACAAGGCAAATTAGAAAGGGCAATTAAGATGCATCAAACCTTGTTTGATTATCCTGGTTTGGGGAATATGCTACTTGGTCAAGCACATTTAGAATTAGCAGAAGATTATTTAGCTAGCGGTATTTTTAACCAAGCAGAAGAACAATTATCGATTTTATTATCTTTAAAGTATCAAGAAAAGCAAGTGTTAGAATTGCTTTTAAAATTATATCAAATTCAGCAAGAGTGGGAGAAAGAAATTGATATAGCTGTGCGACTTATTAAACAATTTGGGGATGATAAAAATTTAGTGTTAGAACATTGTTACTGTGAATTGGCTGAACAGGCTTTTAAAAAGGGATTGTGGGATGAAAGCTTAAAATGGTTGAAACATGCATATAAAATTAAAAATGTTTCGATAAGAGCTAGTTATTTATTAACTCATTTATGGTTAAAGAAAAAGGAACCTAATAGAGCTTTAAAAATAATAAAAATAAGTTTAAAAAAGTCGTCTCTGTATTGGAGTGAATTATTACCTAATTTAGTCAGAGAATTTTGGTATGAAGGGTATTTGAATGACTTTATTGAGTTATGTTGGCATAAGGACTTAAGAATAGTGGGGTTAGGTTTAGTAGAAAGTTTATTTTTAGTGCAGCGTAGGAGTGATGCTGAAAATATTTTGAAAAAAATTCTACGAATGCCACTTCATTTGATAGATTTTAAAAGAATATTAAATTTAGCTATTAAATATGCTGTTGATTTAAAGCAGTATTGGCCGATTATAGAAACTCAACTTTTATGTTGGGCACCGCAAACAGAGAATTATGTATGTCGAATTTGTGGATTTAATAGCAGAAATTTTTATTGGTGTTGTCCAGGGTGTCATAGCTGGGAAAGTATTTATAGCAGAGTTGTAAAATAAGGTGTGTAAATAAAAAAAATGGTAGAAATTTCAAAAGATGTTAATGATTCCAATGAGTTAGTGCCTCTAGCCGAATACTGGAGACCTGATAAACTGGAGGACTTTGTTGGTCAAAAGCATTTATTATCTCCGGGAGGACCTCTTTGGCAAATGTGGCAAAAAAAGCGTTTATATTCAATGATTTTTTGGGGACCACCTGGAACAGGGAAGACTACTCTAGCTAGATTATTAGCAAAAAATGCAGAAATAAATTTTATTAGTTTATCAGCTATTTTAGCAGGAGTTAAAGAAATTAAGTCTTTAGCAGAGCAAACTGTTGGAACAGTAGTCGTATTTGTTGATGAAATACATCGTTTTAATAAAGCTCAACAGGATGCTTTTTTGCCATGGGTAGAAAATGGTAGATTAATTCTAATTGGGGCAACGACTGAAAATCCGTCTTTTGAGTTAAATAGTGCATTGTTGTCTAGAGCTAGAGTTTTTGTACTAAAACCACTAGCTGTAGAAGAAATTGTACAAATTTTAAAAAGAATATCTTTAAAAATTGAATTGTTATTATCAGATGAAGAATTAGGTAAAATTGCTAAGTTCGCTAATGGAGATGCTAGAAAAGCTATTGGCTTTTTAGAAATTTATCAAGATTTTGCAAAACAGCATTCTAAAGAACAATTTGAGCAATTATTAATCGAAGTTTTGAATGCTCCGTTAGCGTTTGATAAAAAAGGAGAATATTTTTATGATCAAATTTCTGCCTTACATAAGGCTATGCGTGGTTCTTCGCCTGATGCAGCTTTATATTGGTATACTAGGATGATCAAAGGAGGTTGTCCTCCTTTATACATTGCGCGTCGTTTAATTCGTTTTGCTTCAGAAGATATTGGTAATGCTGATTTAAACGCCTTAACTTTGGCTTTAAATGCTGTACAAGCTTATGAACGTTTAGGTAGTCCAGAAGGGGAACTAGCAATTGCGCAGGCAGTTATTTATTTAGCTGTTGCGCCAAAAAGTAATGCTGTTTACAAAGCTTTTAATCGTATGAAAGAATTTACGGATGTTGATTTACCAGTTCCTCTTTATTTGCGTAATGCACCTACTAAATTAATGAAAGAATTGGGGTATAGTAAGAATTATCAGTATCCTCATGATTATCCATCAGGATATGTTCCTGGAGTGAATTATTTTCCAGAAGGTTTTTCAGTAAGTGAAAATTTTTATCAGCCGGTAGAACGTGGTTTAGAAATAAAAATTAAAGAGAGAATTTCGTTTTTTAAAAAGTTGGATAACCAAAAAATAAAATGATATATGTTTAAAAGGAAACAATATGAAAGAATAGTAGTTTGATTTTGTAATAATAATTGTTTAAAAATGTTAGTAATTAGTGAAGATTTAGGTGATGTGTATGTCAGTGAAGAAAAGAATTTTAACCGGTGACCGACCTACAGGTAGATTACATCTTGGCCATTATATTGGTAGTTTACAAAATCGGGTGAAATTGCAGGATGAGTACGATACTTTCATTTTAATAGCTGATATCCAAGCACTAACGACTCATTTTGAAAGACCTCAATTAATTCGAGATAGTATTCTTGAGGTAGCTATTGATAATCTTTCGGTGGGATTGGATCCTAATAAAGTAAAATTAGTTTTACAATCACATGTGCCGGCTATTGCAGAGTTAACTATATTTTTATCGATGTTGGTTTCTGTAAACGTTTTACGGCATAATCCAACTACTAAAACTGAAGCCGCTCAGTATGGCTACGATGAATTAACTTATGGTTTTTTAGGTTATCCGGTTAGTCAGTCGGCAGATATTGCGACATTTGAAGCAGATTTAGTACCGGTAGGGGAAGATCAATTACCTCATATGGAATTAACTAGAAAATTAGTTCGTCGATTTAACGAAATTTATTTGCCAGTTTTAAAAGAACCGCAACATTTGTTGAGTAGTTGTTCGCGGTTAATAGGGTTAGATGGTAACAGTAAGATGGGTAAAAGTTTAGGTAATGCTATTTACTTATCTGATGATTCAGAAGTAGTCGCTAGTAAAGTAAAGATGGCAATTACTGACCCGGCGCGTATTAGGTCTAACGATCCTGGGCATCCAGAAGTGTGCATAGTTAATAAATATCATGAAATTTTTACTTCCAGTGAACGTAAGAATATTTGTGAAATGTGTCGTAAAGGTACAATAGGTTGTGTGGCATGTAAGAGAAAATTAGTTGAAAGTTTAGATAGTTTGCTAGATCCCATTCGTCAGAAGCGCGCTTATTATGAAAATCATCAACAAGAAGTAGTTGATATTATAAATAACGGTACAAATATTGCTTGTAATATAGGTCAAGAAACAGTAAAGAAAGTTAAGGACGCAATGCATTTAAAATTAGATTAATTACCAAATTTACGAAAGTTTTTAGGATTTAATGGTAAACAGTATTCAATGAAAAGCGTACACACTTTTATCCTATGTACAATTAAAAAATACTACAAATAATACTACAAATATTTGTTCTCAAATAATGTATTCAAGAAGTCCAAGTTGTAGGCATATCATCAAAAGTTAATATCGCTTTATTATCAATATACAGAGTGTACATGGGTTCTTCTGGAAAGTTATTCAATTTAATTTTCCAGACTAAATTATTAATTTCTTTCTTGTATGGAAAATCAATATTATCTGGATCATTATTTTGTTCCCATTTTATTTGTTTTTCAAAAAGGATGGATGAAATATTATCATAATTTTCATGATTAATTTCTTTAAATAAACCAAACTTTTCTATCATTTCATTTAATATTTTTTCGTTAACTTTTGTCATGCATTAATCTCGATAAATAATTAATTTAAAAATTTAATTGATTTTTTGGTTCAGAATTAAAAAATTGTTTTACAAAATTTACAATACCGGCTGTAGCACTTCCAACTATCTGGTAAGCATTACTTATTGCGTTATTTGCGCTATCATATACAGCTAATAAGCCAGTTTCATTAAGTAAATTAACCCACTTATTGGTTTTAGTAGAAGAGCTAATAATTTTTCTATACGTATTGTCGATGTCTAGTTCGTTTTTATTTTTATTAATTAAATATTCAAATGTAGGTCCATCTTTATTGCCATAAGTTTTCTCATCCCGTGCTTCTAAAATTGATCTTTCGTTATCTTTCATGAAATCTCTAGTATGCATTCTAGCTTCATGGCGCATCTTATAAGATATGTATGCCTGTTCCTCTAAAGAAAAACCATGATTATCGTTGAAATTAGAAGAAAATTCTTGCATAAATGCATTATACCAACTCCTGATCTGCGAATTAGACGCAGGTTTTTTAAGAGATCCAATTTGACTGTTAACTAGAAATTTACATTTAACACATAATTCTTTGATGTGTAAATTTAATTCATCTTTTTTCATTTTCATATGTCTACTCGCATTCTGCTAACAATGATAAAATTAAATAATAATTATGTCAAGTGCGAGTAACATATAAAAAAAATATTTTAAATAAGTAATTAATGGTTATAAATGTAGGAACCTGATTATCTATTTATTATCGTTATTTTTAAAGATTCCCATTAATAGTTGCATTTCATCATAACTTAGTCTAGATCTATTAAATATATTTTTTATTTTTATTAAAACACTATTTCTTTCGAAGCCTATTTTTGGTAACCAGCTACTCAAGTAATGGTAGAAAATAGCATAATCTTTGCTAGTAGCTAAACGGATTAATTTGTTTGGTAGATTATTGCTAACTTGTTGATAAAGTTTTGCTAGTTCGTAAGCAATAATTTGTACTGCCGAAGCAAGATTTAGAGAGCTATATAGAGGGTTAGCTGGAATATAGATTTGGTAATGACAATGGTTTAATTCTTCATTAGATAAACCATTATTTTCTCTTCCAAATAAAATAGCTATTTTTTGTTTATTTTCCTTTTTTAAAAACTCGCATAAATTATAGGAACTTATTTTAGGGAGTGAAATTCCTCGATTTCTAATGCTAGTTCCAAAAACTAAATTACAATTTTCGATTGCTTGCGAAAGCCGTTTAACGACGATTACGTTATTTAAAACGTCTGTAGCACCTGCGGCTCTAGCTGTGGCTACATCGTTTGGAAGTGATATTTTGGGATTAACTAAATACAAATTTCTGTGCGACATTACTTTAATTGCTCTAGCAGCGGCTCCAATATTACCAGGGTGTGACGGTTCCACTAAAACGAAACGTATTTCTGAACAGTTAGAATCTAATTTTTCTTTTTCCATATGGTAAAATTGATCTTAATATCGTCAAAATATTTTGAATTAAAGTCTATTATACGCCAATTTTTTAATTGTTCCAAAGGGAAATAAGTATCCCCTGTATAGTATTTTTGAATAAAATTTAATTCCAAACTACTCGCTATAGGAAAAAAAGAACGATATACTTCGCCTCCACCGATCACCAAAAAATTCTCGTTGCGCCATTGTTGCACGATATTATTTACTGAACCGAAAACTTGTAACTCCCCATTATTGGTACAAAAAGTAGTACCAATTTTTTTTCCCAATATTCCTATTTTACGAACACCCAAATCTCTACTTGGTAATTCCTGGTAAGTTTTACGACCAATTACAACACAGGAACCATCTATCCTTTTTCTAAACCACTCTAACTCTTTTGGTATCGACCATGGCAGCTTTCCCTGATTACCTATCACACCATTTTTAGCTATAGCTGCCACCAAAACACAATTCATCAGTTTTATTTAGTTAACCAGCATTTTTTTTGGAGCTTACCAATTTTTCTTTAATTCTTGCCTTTTTGCCTGATAAATTTCTTAAATAATATAATTTAGCTTTACGTACATCACCACGCATTTGTAAAGAAATACTCTCAATCAACGGGCTGTAAGTTTGAAAAACTCGTTCAATGCCGTTACCTTGAGTAACCTTTCTCACAGTAAAAGAAGAATTGATCCCCCTATTTTTTTTAGCAATCACCACTCCTTCATAAGCTTGTAAGCGTTCGCGCTCACCTTCTTTTATTCTGACCTTTACGGTTACAGTATCACCCACGCTGAATTGCGGAATTTGACGATTAGCAATTTGTTCTAATTCTAATTCTTTAATAATCTTATGCATAAATATAACTCTCTTCCAAACTTTTGAGTATTTAACAACACCTATTCTAAACTGTCAAGCACCAAAATACGTGAATGGTTGGTCTAAAATAGGAAATATGTAGTTATTAGTTCTATACGCAACAGCTAGTTGTAGCTGTAAATAATGAACTTGATACCTTGATAAAGTTGTAAAATCATGTCAAAATCTTCCTAGATATTTAAGAGTTCCGGAGATTCTAATGGTTCGTAGTATGACAGCATTTGCTAGACAAACGTTTAGTATGCAAGGTGGAGAGTTAGTAGTTGTAGTTCGGTCAGTTAATCATCGTTTTTTCGATTTAAATTTGAAATTACCAGAGAGTTTACAGGTTTTTGAATGGAAAATCAGAAATTTGTTTAAAAATGAATTAAAACGTGGGAAAATTGATTGTACTTTTTCTTATAATAATCAACAAAATGATGTTTTGAGCTTGGATGAGACAGTTTTAAAAGAATTGAGAAATAATCATTTGGTCTTGCAAAAATATTTTCCAGAAGTTCAGGTAGAATTGACTCGTTTTATGAATTGGCCAGGATTGCTTAAAAAACAAGATTTTATTTTTAATGAGGAAGACGTTTTAGATAAATGTGTAATAATCATTGATAAACTTAAAGATATGCAAGGGGATGAAGGTAAAAATTTAGCAAAATTTATTAAAATTCGTTTGGATGAAATTAAAAATATTGTGGATAGTATAGAGGTAAATGCCAAAAAATCCGTAAAAGATTACAGAAATCAATTAATAAAACGAGTATCTAGTTTGGTTTCAGAGGATATTGATCGGGGTATTTTAGAACAGCAGATAATTTATTTTGCGGAAAAAACAGATATATCGGAAGAATTAGATCGTTTAAAAGCGCACGTATTAGCTGTTTACAAAATATTAGACGATGATGTTGATGATGTAGGTAAGAAATTAGATTTTTTAATGCAAGAATTTAATAGAGAAGCGAATACTTTATCTTCTAAAGCTGCGAATTTAGCAATTACTGAATCAGCAGTTAATTTGAAAGTATTGATTGAGCAAATGAGAGAACAAGTACAGAATATTTTATGAGAATTAATAAGTTACGCGAAGTTAAGATTACCCGAAATTTTACCAAATATGCGGAAGGCTCAGTGTTGATAGAAGTAGGAAATACCAAAGTATTGTGTAATGCTAGTATTGTTAATGGGGTTCCGCGTTTTCTAAAAGATTTGGGTCAAGGTTGGATTACGGCTGAATATGGAATGTTGCCAAGGGCTACTCATTCTAGGGGGGAAAGGGAAGCGGCTAAGGGAAAACAGTCTGGAAGAACACAGGAAATTCAGCGTTTAATCGGTAGAGCTTTGCGAAGTACTACGGATTTACGAGTTTTAGGAGAAGTAACAATTGTATGTGATTGTGATGTACTGCAAGCAGATGGTGGTACTCGTACTGTTTCTATTACTGGAGCGAGTATTGCTTTAATTGATGCTGTAAGTAAATTAGGAGGAAATTTCGGTAAAGGAAATTTTCCTGTAAAAAATTTAGTAGCTGCTGTATCAGTTGGAATTCAAAGTAATGGAGAAATTTGGTTAGATTTAAATTATCAAGAAGATAGTAACATTGGTGCAGATTTGAATATAGTGATGTTAGACAATGGTAATTTAGTTGAAGTACAAGGCACTGCCGAGCATAATGCTTTTGGACGCGAGCTTTTTAATCAAGCATTGGATGTAGCTGAATTAGGCATTAAAGAATTAATAAAATACCAAAAAGAGAGTTTAAGTTTATGAATAGAATGTGTAGTTTTTGCGGCAAACATGATACATTACGGTTATTGGCTAACGAAAATGAAAATGTTTTTATTTGTGATGAATGTATTCGTGATTTTCAAGAATTAATAGCTGATAGTAAAAATGAAGTTAGAAATGCAGATTTGGATTTAAAACTGTTTAAGCCGATTGAGATTAAAAATTTTTTAGATCAATATGTGGTAGGTCAAGAGTTTGCAAAAAAAAGTTTGAGTGTTGCAGTATATAGCCATTATCAGCGGCTATTAAATAAAAATAGTGGTGGAGAAGAGATAGAAATCAATAAGACGAATATTTTAATGATTGGTTCTACAGGAAGCGGTAAAACATTACTTGCTGAAGTTTTAGCAAAAGTTTTAGAGGTGCCCTTCGTAATTGCTGATGCTACTTCTTTGACAGAGGCTGGTTATGTTGGAGATGATGTGGAAACGATGCTGCAGAAATTGCTAATAAAATGTAACTATGATGTTAAATTAGCAGAACGTGGGATAATTTATTTGGATGAAGTTGATAAAATAGCTCGCAAAGGGGAAAATGTTTCAATTACTAGAGATGTTTCTGGAGAGGGAGTACAACAAGCTTTACTAAAAGTTATTGAAGGTACGATTGCAAGGGTGCCTTTACAAGGAAATAGAAAACATTCTCAACAGGAATGTATAGAGATTGATACTCGTAATATTTTATTTATCTGTGGAGGGGCTTTTGATGGTTTGGAGAAAATTATTCAGTCAAGGAGTAAACAGAGCGGCATAGGATTTTCTGCTGTAGTTTTAAAAGATGATAATCGAGATCGAAATAATGAGTTATTGGATAAAGTTGAACCAGAAGATTTGATTAAGTATGGTTTAATTCCTGAATTTGTTGGTAGATTGCCGTTGATAACTGTGTTGAATAGTTTGGATGAGAATGATTTGGTTAAAATTTTGGTTGAACCTAAGAATGCTTTGATTAAACAGTACAAGAAATTGTTTGCTTTAGATGGTGTTGATTTCGTAATAGAAGATGATGCTTTGCTTGAGGTTGCTAAAAAAGCGATTAAGCAGGGTATAGGAGCAAGAGGTTTACGTTCTATTTTAGAAAATATTCTACTAGATGTACGTTTTCGAGCGCCTTCTATTAAAGGGTTAAAGCAGATAAAAATTACTTCGTCAGTTGTAAATGGTGATAGTGAACCTATATTGGTATTAGAATAGTTATCAAAAAATTATTATGTTGAAGAAAAAATTGCGTACTTCGGAAATGAAGATTTTAACTTTTAAGGATTCTATTATTTTTCCAGGAAATGTGGTTCCTTTATTTTCCAAAATAGGTAAAGATGGAGAACCGGAATTGAATTTAAAAGTTGACCAGATTGTTTTTTTTATATTGCAACGTCCGGAAGCTCTACATTGTGATAAGCTAGAGGATATTTTTGAAGTAGGTGTTATTGCTAAAGTTTTGCAAGTTAGTAAAATTTCAGAAAAAGAATACAAGATTTTAGTTGAAGGATTGCAGAGAGGTAAGGTTAGGTCTATATCTTTGAATGAAGAAAATAATCAATTATTTGGTAAAATAATTCCGCTAAACGATATTTTTGAAGAAAATGATATTAATTTGGATGCTGCATTAAGGAGATTATTGAAAGGTTTTGCTGAATTTGTAAATTTGGCCGGCAATAATACTATGCATAATATTGATATTGACGCTTTATCACGTTATAGCGAACCTGGTAAGATCGTTGATGGAGTAGTTGGTTATTTAGGTACAGTTGGTATTATTCAAAAGCAAGAGTTATTGGAGATATTGTCAGTTAAGGAACGTATTGCTAGATTATTGTCTTATTTGCAATATGAACTTGAGTTGTTGCGTATTGAGGGAAAAATTGAGGATAAAATTAAGAAGCAGTTCCATGCTTCTCAAAAAGAATTTTACTTAAGTGAAAAATTGAAGGCTGTAAAATCGGAGTTGGATGCGATTAATTCTAGACGTTTGGAGGAAATTTCTCCTGAATTAGATAAGTTACGGGAAAAATTTACTAAATTAGAGTTATCTAAAGAAGCGAAGGAGAAGGTAGATGTTGAAATGAAACGTTTAGCTAGTATGCCTGCTTTTGCGGCAGAAGCAGGGGTGTCTCGTAACTACTTGGAAACTTTAGCTAGTTTACCTTGGCAACATTGTACAGAAAATGAAGTAGATATTCATAAGGCAGAATCGATATTGCAGGAAGATCATTATGGGTTAAGAAAAGTAAAAGAGCGTATTTTAGAGTACTTAGCTGTACAATCCAGGTTAAAGAAAGCAAAAGGACCAATTTTGTGTTTAGTTGGTGCTCCTGGAGTAGGAAAAACTTCTTTAGGTAGGTCTATTGCTCGAGCTACTGGACGTGAGTTTGTGCGGATTTCTTTAGGTGGGGTTGGTGACGAAGCTGAAATTCGAGGTCACCGTCGTACTTATATAGGCGCTATGCCTGGTAAAATTATTCAAAGTTTAGTTAAGTGTAAAGTTAATAATCCGCTGTTTGTATTAGACGAAATTGATAAAATGTCTGAAGATTTTCGTGGCGATCCAGCATCTGCACTTTTGGAAGTATTAGATCCAGAACAAAATAACAATTTTGTTGATCATTTTTTAGAAGTAGGTTATGACTTGTCTAATGTGATGTTTATTGCTACGGCAAATAGCTTAGATATTCCTTTTGCGTTATTAGACAGAATGGAAATTTTAAGATTAGATGGATATACAGAAGAAGAAAAAGTAAAAATTGCCGAAAATTATTTGGTTCCTAAACAGATAAAAGAGAACGGTTTACGTGCAGACGAAATCGTTATTAGCGCTGAAGTAATTTTGGAAATAATTCGTTCCTATACTCAAGAAGCTGGAGTACGAAGTTTAGAGCGATCTATTGCTAAAATTTGTCGTAAAGTATTAAAGCGCATTTTAACGGAGAATATTGAAAGAGTAGAAATTACTAAAGATAATTTAGAAAATTATTTAGGAGTATACCATTATACTTTTGGAAAAATTGAGAATAATGATGCAATTGGCGAAGTTAATGGTTTAGCATGGACAGAAATGGGAGGAGATTTATTAAAAATTGAAGTGATGTTAATACCTGGTAAGGGTAAGACAACACTGACAGGACAATTAGGTGAAGTGATGCAGGAATCAATACAAGCTGCAATTACGGTAGTTAGAAGTTTAAAAAGTGATTTGCAGTTAAAACAGGATTTTTACGATAAGAACGATATTCATCTACACGTTCCAGAAGGAGCAACTCCTAAAGATGGTCCTAGTGCTGGAATTACTGTTTGTACTGCTTTAGTTTCGGCTGTTACTAAAATTCCTGTTAAGGTTGATGTTGCAATGACTGGAGAGATTACTCTTAGTGGTAAAGTTTTAGCTATAGGTGGGTTAAAAGAAAAATTATTGGCAGCTTTACGTGGGGGAATTAAAACTGTATTTATTCCGAAGGAGAATGAAAAAGATTTAAAAGAAATTCCAGAAATAGTCATATCTAAGTTGAAGATTATTCCAGTATCTCATATTAAGGAAGTATTGAGTGTGGCTTTAATAAAGGATCCATTTGCAGGTAAAGTACTAACTAACTGCAAAAAATGAGTTTAGGTTGTATTTTTTTATAAAGATAGTTAGATGACGAAATTAATAAAAGAGCTTGATCAATCTTACCAATACGGATTTGTGACTGATATTGAAACTGAGCGTTTTATTGCTGGTTTAAATGAAGGAGTGATTAGGGAAATTTCTTTAAAAAAAAAGGAACCTGATTTTTTATTAAATTGGCGTCTAAAAGCGTATTCTGAATGGTTAAGAATGAAGGAACCGCATTGGGGTAAATTGGATTATCCATCCATTGATTATCAAGCCATTAGTTATTTTGCTGCTCCGAAGCATAATAAACTGAATTCTTTGTCGGAAGTTGATCCTAAATTACTAGCGACCTACAATAAATTAGGTATTCCGTTGTACGAACAAAAGAAATTGAGTGGGGTTGCAGTGGATGCAGTTTTTGATAGTGTTTCTGTTGCTACTACTTTTAAAGATCAACTGATGAAGTTGGGGATTATTTTTTGTCCTTTTTCTGAAGCAGTTCAGAAATATCCGGAGTTAGTAAGGCAATATTTAGGAAGTGTTGTTTCTAATCGTGATAATTTTTTTGCTGCTCTTAATGCTGCTGTTTTTAGTGACGGTTCTTTCGTGTATATTCCTAAAGGAGTAAAGTGTCCCATGGAGTTATCTACTTATTTTAGAATTAATGCTGCCAAAACTGGACAGTTTGAGAGAACTTTAATTATTGCTGATGAAGATAGTGAGGTTAGTTATTTAGAGGGATGCACTGCTCCAGTTAGGGATGATAATCAACTACATGCAGCGGTAGTGGAATTAATCGCCTTAAGAAATGCTAAAATAAAATATTCTACTGTTCAAAATTGGTATCCTGGTGATAAATACGGTAAGGGAGGAATTTATAATTTTGTTACTAAACGTGGGGAGTGTAGAGGAGATGATTCAGTAATTAATTGGGCGCAAATTGAAACTGGTTCTGCAATTACATGGAAGTATCCTAGTACTATTTTACGAGGGGATCGTTCTAGTAGCGAATTTTATTCAGTAGCAGTTACTAACCATTATCAACAAGCAGATACAGGGACTAAAATGTTTCATTTGGGACAAGATACAAAGAGTTTAATAATATCAAAAGGGATTTCTGCTGGTCACGGAGAAAATACATACCGTGGTTTAGTTTATGCAAAAGGAGAACGAGCTAATAATTATACACAGTGTGATTCATTGTTGATTGGAGATCAATGCGGGGCACATACGTTTCCTACTTTAAAAGCAATGAGTTCTTCGGCTACATTAGCACACGAAGCATCTACGACAAAAATTAGTGACGAACAACTATTTTATGCGAAACAAAGGGGGATTAATCAGGTAGATGCACTTACTTTAATTGTTAATGGTTTTTGTAAAGAAGTTTTTCAAAAACTTCCAATGGAGTTTGCAATTGAGGCATATAAGTTAATAGAGATAATTTTAGAGGGGGTTGGGAAGCATGCTTGAGCTTAAAGACTTAAAAGTTAAAGTTGCAGAAAAAGAGATTTTAAAAGGAGTTGATTTAAATATTAATCCAGGTGAAATTCATGTGATTATGGGGCCTAATGGTTCAGGTAAAAGTACTTTAGCGAATATTTTGGTTGGTAAAGAAGGCTATCAAATCTTTGGAACAGCATGTTTTAACGGACAAAACTTGTTATCCTTATTACCGGAACAGAGAAGTGGTTTAGGTTTGTTTTTATCTTTTCAATATCCAATAGAAATTCCTGGCGTGACAAATTTAGCTTTTTTAAAAACAGCAGTTAATGCTTTGCGTAAACAGCAGAAAAAGCCAATTTTAGATTCATTAGAAATATTAAATTTAGTAAAAGAACATTGCAAGCATTTAAGTTTGGATGAAAGTTTTTTATATCGGTCATTAAATGCAGGTTTATCTGGCGGAGAAAAAAAACGCAATGAAATTTTACAGATGTTAGTTTTAGATCCAAAATTAGTAATTTTAGATGAGCCTGATTCTGGATTGGATATTGATGCTTTAAAAATTGTTGGACACGGAATAAATTTGTTTCATAAAAAAGACAATGCGATAATACTAATTACTCATTATCGTCATATTTTAGATTTAGTATCCCCAAATTTTGTGCATATACTTCAAAATGGAAAGATTATTAAGACAGGTGGGATGGAGTTAGTTGATCAAATTGAGCAGAGAGGATACCGTTTTTAGTAAGTTATTTACTTCTTGCATGTTATATTAATTAGGTTAAAATATCCGTATTTGAAATTAGTTGAGGGATTTAAGATGTCGCGAGGCGTGAATAAGGTTATTTTGATTGGAAATGTTGGTGTAGATCCTGAAGTTCGTTATACTCCAAATGGAAGTGCGGTGACTAGTATTTCTCTGGCTACGAGTGGTGTTTGGAAAGATAAGCATACTGGTAGTTTGCAAGAGAAAACAGAGTGGCATAGAGTAGTATTTTTTAACAGGTTAGCGGAAATTGTCGGAGAATTTGTAAAAAAAGGTACTAAGATTTATGTAGAGGGTGCGTTGCGTTCTAGGAAATGGCAAGATAAATCTGGAGCAGATAGGTATACGACTGAAATTGTAGTTAACGAAATGCAGATTTTAGATAATAAAGGGGGAAATTACGGCGGTAACGATATTAATTTTTCTAATAAGGACGAAATGATACCGTCTCAGAGTGACAATGGGGATGATGTAGTTCCGGAAATCATTGATGATGATATTCCTTTTTAATGAATTTTAGAAAGTAATGGAGTTGTATAGGGGGACTAAAATCCCCCAAATTTTAAATCCGGTTGTGGTGACCATTGGTAATTTTGATGGTATCCATTTGGGACATGAGTTGATTTTAGATGTTTTATTACGACAGGCGAATTTAAGAAAGGCAAGTAGTTTAATTTTATCATTTTATCCGTTAACGAAACGGGTTAGTGTTTTGATGAGTTTTCGTGAAAAGTTGGATTATTTATCGAGGTTTGGGATTAATTATTTGTGGGTGCTACCTTTTTTTAAAATAAGAAAATTAAGTTGTGAACAATTTCTTAGTTTTTTAGACCGATATTTATTGATTGATAGGTATATTCTAGGTGAAGATTTTCAGTTTGGATATCAGCGAAAAGGTACTATAAAAGATTTGAATAAAAAAGTTATTTTAGTGCCGGATTATAAAATTGCTTCAGAAAGGATAAGTAGTTCTTTGATCAGAAACACAAAAAGTCTTGTAAAGATAAATAAATATTTGGGGCGTAACTATTCAATTATTTGCCGAATAATCAGTAAAATAAGGTGTTTTGGATTCTTAATTATTAATATGGTAAATAAATTTATGCCATTTGAAGGATTTTTTTTAGTGAAGGTAATCATTGAACATAAGGAGATTTTAGGTAAAGCTAAAGTAACTTTTTTTTGTTCAGAGAAATTTAGTATTGAATTACGTATATTTAATTTTAAGGGAAGAATATTAGATAAATTTTTAAAAATTGTATTTTTACGTGAAATAGAACAAAAAAAGTATTTTAATTATTCAATGTTGATGCATAATTAAGATTATATTTCATAATTGCATTATTTATTGATGAAATATATAATGAATATAATGCATTTTTGATAGAAAATTAAATGGTCAGACGCGCTTTACCGGTAGGAGTAGATAATTTTGAGAAGTTAATAAGAAATAATTATTATTACGTAGATAAGACTTTATTAATAAAAGAGCTATTAGATAAGAAGGGTGATGTAAATTTATTTACTCGTCCTCGTCGTTTTGGTAAGAGCTTAAATTTAAGTATGTTACGTTATTATTTTGAGAACGTAAGTATTTTTAATAAAGATAATTCTTCTATATTTAAGGGATTAAAAATCATGGATGCTGGAGAAGAGTACGTAAAAGAATTGGGTAAATATCCGGTGATTAGTTTGTCTTTAAAATCAGCTAAGCAACCTACTTTTGATATAGCTTATCATGTGTTAAATAAACGCATTCAGGAGGAGTACCGTTATCATGATTATTTGTTAGTCAGTAAATCCTTAACTAAAACAGAGAAAGATTTTTATCAACAGATTTATGAAGGTAAGGTAGATTATAAATTAGTTTGTGAAAGTATTCAGTTTTTATCACAATGTTTATTTAAACATCATCAACAAAAAGTAATTATTTTAATAGATGAGTACGACGTACCATTAGAAAATGCTTATTTTGAGGAAAAACGCGGCGAGAGGGATTTTTATCGCAAAATGGTAAGTTTTATTAGATCTTTA